>DAOUQA010000114.1 GCA_030625905.1 Kiritimatiellales bacterium
CCCTGCCTGGCCGGTGGTTTCCGCCTGGCAAAAATAATTTTACAGGCTTCCTCCCAAACCTGTAAATATGCACGGCTCGATCCTCCCCCCTTGGGATCGGGCCGTGCCCTTTTTGGGATTCGGGTTTCGGATCGGGATACGATCAATCCCCGCAAGAAGAGCCCCTTCCATATGGACGCGAAGCGAGGCTTTCCACAGGAAAGCCGTGATCGAAGAGAACGGCAACCCCGTTTTACATCTGGATTGGATATCCCCAAGGTGCTTCAGAACATAGACAGCATGAATCCAGATGATTAATCATCCAACAGAACGTAGATATCGTCGCTGTCATACTGGTTTCGGCCTTTGCCATTCGGACCGAACGAGCCGACTACCACATGGTTTACGCCGCCGATATTATAATCGGGGTCGAAGAAATAGGGATTACCCCATTGATCCTCTACTTCCCCGCCATAGTAAGGCCCTTTCCACTCGTTAAAACTTCCGTCGGTATCCATCAGTCCGCAACTAGGCAAAGAAATGTCCCACATTTCCAAGCTAGCCCCCATATTCCGGGGATTGCCGTTCGGCCACCTTCCGGTATCCCACGCCAGTTGCAATGCGGCGGCTGACATCATCTCAAGCTCGGCTTGCGTGTTTTTGATTTTTGAAGTCTTGACACTCTTCCTAATCGCCAGCATTCCCATGGACGCAAGAAGCCCAACGATAGCCACAACGATCATAATCTCCACTAGGGTAAATCCGCTCTTTTTCATTCATACACCTCTAAGTTCCAAGGAATGAAAACCGCCTAATCGGTTCAACGGCTTCTTTCCTTATCAACCTGTTAAATAAGCATTTCAGATGCCATTGAGGCCTTCTCCTCTTTTCGCCAAATCCAAAAGCCGGGAATCGAGTCCGCCTTTACAGAGGCCATATGGCACAAATACTGCTTAAAGTCCATCGGTCTTTTGTTTAGCAGGAAATACTTAAAACGAGGTGCGATCTTCCATGAAAAGCGCGACGAATAATGAGAAAGCTAGCCAGCACGCTAGATTTCGATCCCATTTTTCCAGTATCTATGCACGCACAGTGCTGTTTTCATGGATGGTTGGCATTATGACCATCTCCATTTTCCTGATCTATATCATTCCGCAGCAAGATCGGGCCTTGCTCAATGCTCTGGACTCCAAAGCTTCTGCTTTAAATACCTCGATTCATAATATCACTTCTGTCTCGATCGCCGCCGGAGACAACAACGAAGTAGTCAGGCAGTGCATGAATATCATCAAAAACGATAAGCAGATCAACTATATCGTCCTCGCCGAAAACGTTGGTTCTGCACTGATCTGCACTAGGGCGGGTTGGAAGGAAGAGAGGAACTCCGACGTTTGGCAACGTATTCCCAAGGGCTACGAGTCCCATGGCAACATCATTTCCAGCAATCTGGCCGACAGCGATGTTTTCCAGCACAGCGACCTATTTAATCTTTCAAAAGGAAAACTAGGGTGGATTCACGTCGGCCTTTCGCTAGACGAGTACCATACAGGTTTGAGCGCCATAATTAGCCGTACGATCCATGTATCGATCATCGGTGCGCTGTTCGGTTTACTGGTATCCATCAGGCATGCCCGCCAACTGGTAAAGCCAATACTCATTCTTGAAACAACGGCGAATCGCTTGAGCCAAGGCGATCTCAGTGCCCAGGCCAAAGTCAACCGCAACGATGAAATCGGGAATCTTGCCACTTCTATCAATAGGATGGCACAATCAATCCATGATCGCGAAGTGTTTGTTCGTTCCCAGAATAAAAACCTAGCCAAACTTGTGACCGAAAGAGCATTGCAAACCGGTAAGCTTCTTGAAGCGGCAAAACGGATTTGCGAAACCAGTGCCGACACGTTCGGCACTGGGTCCGTTTCGGTCTGGTTGTTCAGCGAGGACAAAAAAACGCTGGAATGCCTGAACAAGTTTAACCAAAGCAAGGGGACACACTCGCAAAAGGAAACCATAAGCCGAGAAGGGAACGAAGCCTACTTCGATGCCTTGTCACGCATGCGGGTTCTTGCCGCGACCGATGTCGTCAATGATCCGCGGACATCATGCCTGACCGAGTCCTACCTGCGACCGATGAAAACAGTCTCCATGATCAATGCCGTTATTCGCATCGACGGAAACGTGGAAGGCGTGGTGTGCCACGAACTTGCCGGCGAGATGCACGCATGGACTTTGGATGAGGAAAACTTCGCCGGTTCGATCGCCGATCTCATGGCTCTGGCACTTAATGCGAGCAAACGGCGGGCTATGCATGATGCGCTGGTTACCGCCAAGGAAGCGGTCGAGGTTGCCAGCGAGGCCAAGTCACGCTTCTTTGCCAATGTAAGCCATGAAATCCGGACGCCGCTTAACGGCGCGGTGGGAATGCTGAAACTGTTGCGTGAAAGCCCGCTGAACGATAACCAGAAACGATTTGTGGACAGGGGGATTCTTTCGTCCGATGCGCTGCTCAGTGTCATTAACGACGTGCTTGACTATTCAAAGATGGAGGCGGGCAAGCTCGAAATAGAAACCCTTGAATTCGATCTCGTGGATGTTGTCGAGAACGTGGTGAACATGTTTGCGCATATCGCCGAGGAAAAGGGTCTGGAACTGGTATGCGACATCGACCACGCCGTGCCCGGCATTGTCCACGGCGATCCGAACCGCATCGGGCAGGTCTTGATCAACCTCGTCAGCAATGCGGTCAAGTTCACGGATCGGCAAGGCGACGTCATCGTGCACGTGCATCTGGAAGACGAGACCAGCGATTCCGCAAGAATCCGCTTCGAAGTGGAGGATACCGGAGAGGGCGTTTCCATAAAGGAACAAGACCGGATTTTCGAACCCTTCCAGCAGGAAAGCAGTTCCACTACACGCCGATTCGGAGGCTCAGGCCTCGGTCTTGGGATTTGCCGCCAACTTGTCGAGCTCATGGAAGGGGAAATCCAAATGACGAGCCGCATCGGTTTTGGTTCGACCTTCTGCTTCAGCATTCCCCTTGGCAGGCACAAGGGCATGGCGGGAGACGAAGTCGGGACGGGGCGTTCCGAAAGCCTGCGCGATCTGGACATCATCGTGGCGGATGACCACCAGGCGAATCGCCAGATGATATCCAGTGCGCTTGAAAACTGGGGATACCGGGTATCCGAGGCTGGAGATGGGGCCTCTGCATTGGCGCTTATGCAGGCGCGCGCCGCCGCAGGGCATGTATTCGATCTGGCACTCATCGACTGGAACATGCCGGGCATGAATGGCGAGGAGCTTGGCCGCCAGATCAAGGCCGACCCGCAGCTTTCCAAGACAGGTTTGATCATGCTTTGCACCGCGACCGAAACCGATGAGTGCTGTCTGAAGAAACCCTGCATTGGCGGCTGCCTACCCAAGCCGGTGCGCCAGTCCGAGCTCTACGATGCCATCGTGAACGCCATCAATCCAACGCATGGCCAGATGGATGAAACGATAGCGGATGTACCCCGCCTACCCGCCCCGGCCCATAATGCGGATGTAAGAATACTGCTTGCCGAGGATAACGAAATCAACCAGGAGGTTGTCCGTGAAATCCTAGGAAACTTTGGATATTCCTGCGATGTTGCCACAACTGGACACGAGGCTGTCAAGGTTGTTGCGGACGGGGAATACGATCTGGTCTTCATGGATTGCATGATGCCTGGGATGGATGGCTACGAGGCGTCTCGCTGCATCCGCGACCATGAAAAGGGAACCGGTCGGCAAGTTCCCATCGTGGCGCTTACCGCCAATGCCATGAAGGGGGATCGCGAGCGGTGCCTTGCGGCGGGAATGAACGATTATCTCAGCAAGCCGCTCGACCCCGCACTCATGATGGAGGTGGTCGCCAAATGGTGCGCAAAGCCAGTCGCCCCGGAAAAACCCGCGTTGGAAGACGGAAGTGAAGGCGATGCGAAACCTGTTTTCGATCGGGGAGCCGTGCTTAAACGCTGCATGGGAAATGAAATCCTGCTGGAAAAGCTGGTTGCCAAGTTTCTCGTTCAGGTGGATGAGGATGTCGGACTCATGGAAGATGCCCTTTCGGTTCCCGATATGGAAGAGACAAGGCGTATCGCCCACCGGATCAAGGGATCATCGGCCAACCTTGCCATGGAGCGTCTGAATGCGATCACTACGACCATTGAGCAGAATGCGCGTGCCGGGAACCCCGATCAGGCCGCGATCGATTTCCGCAATCTCAACAAGGAGATCGCGCATATCCACAAACATTTAAATACGAAGCAGGCCGCCTAGGGAACAGTAGAATCCAGGAGCATTGGATATGTCCACAGAAAACCACGGAAAACCGCGCATTCTTATTGCAGACGATGATATTACCATCCGCCTGCTTGCCCGCGAATGCCTAGAACAATCCGGCTTTGAAGTGGTTGTGGCGGAGAACGGCCGCGAAGCGGTTGATCTCTTTATCTCCACTCAACCGGATGCCGTGATTCTCGACGTGATGATGCCTGAATTGGATGGATACGAGGTTTGCCGAAAAATCCGAACCGTAGCCAATGATCGGCATGTGCCGATCTTGATGATGACAACGCTTGACGATGTGGAATCGATTGACAGAGCCTATGAAGCCGGTGCCAGCGAGTTCGGCATCAAGCCGGCAAACTGGACCGTAGAGACCCATCGCCTACGCGCCATGCTGAATGCCGCGGCTGCCGCACAGGAAATCGTACTGTCTAGGAACGAGTGGGAACGCACATTCAATGCATTCAAGGAATGCATAATCATCCACGATTTGGACACAACCATTATCCAGGCCAATGATGCGGCAGGCCGTTTTGCCGAGTGCCCGAAGGAGAGCCTTGTGGGAAAGCGGTACACCGAGGTGGATTGGGGCTATGCTGTTCCGAGCGATTCCCGCCCGGTAAAGGAGTGCATTGAGCGCGGCGAGAAAGTCGTCTTTGAATGTGAAAACGAACGCTTGGGCGGCACCTTTCTCATATCCGTATTCCCGGTGTTTGACGATGACGGCAACCTATTGCGGATCATACACATGGAAAAGGACATTACCGAGTCGAAACAACTCGAGACGGAATTGCACCGTGTCCAGAAGATGGAGGCGATGGGTACGCTTGCGGGGGGGCTTGCGCATGATTTCAACAACTTGCTCCAGGTGGTCATGGGCTATTCCGAAGTCATCACGCTGTCCCTCTCGCCGGGAGACAAGATCACCAAGTATCTCAACGAAGTCAAGGATGCCGCTTGGCGCGGCAGCGAAATCACGCGGCAGTTGCTGACGATCGGCAGAAGGGATGAGGGCAATATGCAACCTTCGATGATCAACGAGGTTGTCAAAGGCGTTTTGAAGCTACTGGATAGCACTCTTCCAAAAATGGTATCCATCGAGTGTGATTTGGCAGAGGATCTGTGCGTCGTGAATGCCGACCCCGGGCAGGTCGAACAAGCGTTGGTGAACTTGGCGATCAATGCCTCCCATGCCATGACCAAAGGCGGGCTGCTACAGTTTGAGACACGCAACGTTGAACTGGACGGCAGCTACTGCACGCGATATCCGAATCTCAACCCCGGAACGTACGTGCAGGTGGCTGTGACCGACAATGGCTGCGGGATGGACAAGGAAACACTTGGACACATTTACGAACCGTTCTTTACAACCCGTGCACCGGACAAAGGCACAGGTCTTGGCCTGGCCATGGTCTATAGCGTTGTGCAGAATCACTCTGGACACATGGTTTGCTACAGCGAGGAGGGTGTGGGAACCTCGTTCAAGATCTATCTTCCAACCCTCGAGGATGCAGACGTGACTGTCGATGCGGAGACGGGGGACGACGTGCAGGTGGCCGGCGGGGATGAAACGATCCTGATTGTGGATGACGATGCCAACATCCGCTATCTGGCCAAGAAAATGTTGATCCATGCCGGCTATAGTGTGTTGCTGGCAAACAACGGGCAGCATGCCATGGATATCTACTCGGCATTGGGGAAAAACATCGACATCGTGGTTTTGGATCTGAACATGCCGGTTATGGGCGGGATGGAATGCCTCGATCTTCTTCAGGAAAAGAATCCCGATGCCATGGTTTTGCTGGCGAGCGGATTCGCCTTGAACAAGGAAAGTTCGGCCAAGTTGAGCAATACGGTCGACTATATCGGCAAGCCTTATCACCAAAGGGACTTCTTATCGAAACTCCGCGAAATGCTGGATCGCTGTTCCAGCGAGACCCATAGCCATCTTCATGCGGAAGGCCGCGGCCTTGATGAAGAAGGACTCCATTGAGCTGAAGAATACAAACAAAAGCCCGAATCAATGGGAAAATCCTTTTGAGTGACTCGCCACCGCCCGGGAGCGGGGTATTTGGCGATCAACCCGCGCACATGTAGTTTCCTTTTGAACAACCGGCTGGTGCGGGCGCCCAGGCATCTCTTGCGTTTGGTTCCCGTAAAGCGAGTATGTCCTTTGCCCTCATGCGACCGATGCTGTGGTTGAAATCCACGGCAACCTCCGCGTCGAATAAAGATTACCACAGGGTGAAAGCCCGCACGTCCAGAGATTACCATAGACCTTGAAACCACACACGAAGTGTGTTTGTCCAAGACAGCGGGGGCTGGTTATGCTTCAACGCGAAAAGGCGAACCAGTATTGATTACGGTTGGGTTGCTGTTTTGCTTCCTTAGGATGCGGTGTATTTGTTGATGAGATGAATGAGTTTTTGGCGGTCAATTTGCTTCGAATGTTAGTTGTCCATGCCTTTGTCGATGCATTTTT
>DAOUQA010000035.1 GCA_030625905.1 Kiritimatiellales bacterium
GGAGCCCCGCCCTCGCAACACGGCTCCGACGGAGCGTCGCCCTCCAATTCGCCCGGTTATGAGGTTGGCGAGTTGGAACCTTCCGTTTCCAAGGGGGAATTCATCGAGGCGATCGGCGAGATCAAGGAGCGGATTGCGGAGGGTTCGACCTATCAGGTGAATTATACCTACCGCCTCAATGCCGACTTTTCCGGTGATGCCTGGGCCTTCTTTTATGAGCTGGTGAAGGGGCAAAAGACGGACTATGCCGCCTTTGTCGATACGGGCGATTTTGCCATTTGCTCGGCCTCTCCGGAGCTGTTTTTCAGTTTGAAGGAGGGGCAAATTCTTGCGCGACCCATGAAGGGCACGGCGCGGCGCGGGCGCACGTTTTCCGAGGATTGGAAGCAGTCCGAGGCATTGCGCAACTCGGAAAAGGATCGCGCCGAAAACATTATGATCGTCGATATGATCCGCAACGACATTGGCCGCGTGGCCGAGCCGGGCAGCGTCGAGACGGTCAGCAAATACGACGTCGAAAAATATCCCACCGTCTGGCAAATGACCTCTACCGTGCGCGGAAAAATCGCGAACGCGAATTTGATGGCCACAAAAGAACTCAAGGAAGAAAAAGAGCCAGAATCTTTGGGTTCCTTGCGCCCTCTTGCGGCTAATTCTCCCCGCTTGTTTTCGGAGGTTTTCAAGGCGCTGTTTCCGTGTGCATCGATCACCGGTGCGCCAAAGACGAAGACGATGGAGATTATCCGGGGCTTGGAGACCGCGCCGCGCAAGGTCTATACGGGCGGTATCGGGTTCATGACCCCGCAGGGCGAGGCGTGCTTCAATGTGGCGATCCGCACCGCGCTGATTGATCGGGGGATCGGTCGGTTGGAGTTTGGCGTGGGGGGCGGGATTGTCTGGGATTCGGATGCGGAGGCGGAATACGAGGAGACGCTGACGAAGGCGCGGGTGCTGACCCAGCCGAGGCCGGAGTTTCAGTTGCTGGAAACCCTGCTGTGGGAGCCGGAGTCGGGAATCTTTTTGTTGGATGAACACCTGCAGCGGCTGGCCAAGAGCGCCGCTTATTTTGATGTTCCGCTGGATCAGTATGCGGTTGCCCATGCTCTGGAGGAGAAAATTCACACCTGCGCAGGTGTGAATTCCAAAGTTCGCTTGCTGGTCTCGCGGGACGGGGGCTTTAAGGTAGAGTCTTTCCCCTTTGCGCAATGTAGCAATGCTTCACCGACCGAAGGGAGGAAAGCGTTCGGTGCGGACGGGGATCGTTTTCCTCCCGCTGGTTCCTCCTTCGCCAGCCCGCTTCGCCAGCCTGCTTCGCCAAGGCTTCGCAGGCCAAGAGGCTTCGCAGGCCAAGAGGCTTCGCCGGACAAGCGGGGAAACGATACTACACCCATGCGGGTGGGGCTTGCGCGGGAGCCCATTGACTCCCAGGATGTTTTCCTGTTCCACAAGACGACGCACCGTGCGGTTTACGAGAGAGCGAGGGCAGATTTTCCTGATGTTGACGACGTGGTTCTATGGAACGAACGGGGCGAGGTGACCGAAGGCACGATTGCCAACGTGGTGATCCGCAAGGATGGCCGGCTGGTTACACCGCCGGTCGAATGCGGCCTGCTGGCCGGAACGTTCCGGGAGCACTTGCTGAAATCCGGCGAGATCGAGGAATTAATCATTTTGGTCGATGACCTAAAGGCCGCCGATGAGGTATTCCTGATCAATTCCGTCCGCAGGTGGCAACGTGCCGATCTAAAACAGGAGATTCAATGAATTTGTTTTCTTCCATCCTGTTTTGGGCGGGCATCATTTTGCTGGTCGATGGATCGCTGGCACTGCTGTTTCAGGAAAAATGGCAAAAATGGGTTGGCGGGTTGAATATCCAGCGGATCGCGGCCATTGAAATCGGGGCGGGGCTGGCCTTTCTGACGGCGCACTATATCTTGGGCAGGGGCATGTAGCAAGGCGCGTGGTTCCGCCTTTAGGCGGTGTGTGCGCCAGACTTTCCCGCCGAGGCCGCCTGAAGGCGGAACTACATATTGTTTCTTCCATTTGGCGGCTTGACTTCCATCCAACGCCTTCCTATGGTCTTCCGCTCTTTTGTAAACCGGGGGGAGCTTGAGTTTAAGCAATAGCTTGTCGTTGGCGGTTTTGTTTGCCCGATAGTGTAATGGAAGCACATGTGACTTTGACTCATAGGGTCCAGGTTCGAACCCTGGTCGGGCAACCACTTGGATAGCAGTGATATGAAGATTATTTCAGGAACAGGCCATCGAACCTTGGCAGAGCGCATTGCGGCGGCTGCTGGGGTTGAGTTGTGCGATGTGGACATCACGCGTTTCCCGGATGGCGAGATTTTCGTCAAGATACGGGAAAATGTGCGCGGCGATGATCTTTTCATCGTGCAGTCGGTGTCGGTGGATCCGAATGAATATTTGATGGAGCTGCTGATCATGATCGATGCCGCAAAACGCGCATCGGCCAAGCGCATCACGGCGGTTCTTCCCTATTACGGTTATGCGCGCCAGGATCGCAAAGACCAGCCGCGCGTACCGATTACGGCTAGGCTGGTGGCCAACCTGCTGGTTGCCGCCGGAGCAAACCGCGTACTGTGCTTGGATTTGCACGCCCAGCAGATTCAGGGATTTTTTGATATACCGGTGGATCATCTCTACGCCGCGCCTGTGATTGTGAAGTATCTGCGCAGCCAGGATTTGGATAACCTTGTGGTGGTTTCCCCGGATGCAGGCGGACTGAAGATGGCCGATGCCTATTCCAAGCTGCTCGATGCCGGTATTGCGGTGGTGGGCAAGCAGCGCAAGAACGCCACGGACGTGGAGGCCAACCATCTCGTGGGGGATGTCGATGGCTGTAATACGTTGATCGTGGACGATATGACCTCGACGGCCGGCACGTTGTCGGCCGCCGCCGGGTTGCTGAAAAAGGCCGGCGCAAAATCGATTCGTGCGGCGGCGAGCCACTCGCTGCTGACGGAAAAGGGGATTGAGCGGCTTAAACAGTCGCCAATTGATGAACTGGTGACGACCGACAGTGTTCCCCAGCGCAAGTGGGAAGGCTTTGATGTGACGGTATTGTCGGTGGCCGACATACTGGCGGAGGCCATCTGCCGCATCCATAACGATCAGTCGGTCAGTTCACTGTTTAGAATTTGACATATAGGAGATAACCAAAAATGGAAGACACTAAATTGATTGCAAAGAAAAGGGATCTGCAGGGATCCTCCAACTCACGCCGTTTGCGCAAGGCCGGAAGCCTGCCGGGCGTGATTTACGGCGATGGCGAGGATGCCATGGCCATTCAACTCAGCACGCACAATTTTGAGCGACTGCTGCACCACCACGCTAGCGAAACCATGCTCGTGGAAATTGAAGTCGAAGGCGAAGGCAATGTCTCCGCACTGGTTAAGAATGTGCAACACCACCCAGTAACGAGCGAACTGCTGCACGTCGACCTGCAGAAGGTGGCGGCCGACAAGCCGATCCAGGTTGAAATTACGCTGGGAGTCGTGGGCGAGGCGGCTGGCGTGAAAGCCGGTGGCGTCTTGGATCTCGTTATGCACTCGATTTCGGTGGAATGTCTGCCGGGCGATCTGCTCGATTCGATCGAAGTCGATGTATCTAAAATGGAAATCGGAAGCATTCTACACGTTTCCGACGTCAAATTGGATGCCAAGCTCAAGCTACTGTCCGATCCGGAAGCGATTGTTGCCTCTGTTGTCGAGCCGCGCGCGGAAGAGGAGCCGGAAGAAGAGGAACTTGCCGAAGGCGTCGAAGGTGCCGAGGGCGCCGAGCCGGAAGTGATTTCCGAGAAGAAAGCCGCCGACGAGGAAGCTGGGTAACGATTGTTTGTTCCGGGAGGAAGACGCTTGAAGCTGGTCGTTGGACTAGGGAATCCCGGAAAGGAGTACGAACGCTCCCGCCACAATATTGGATTCATGGTGGTGGGGGAGTTGGCTCGTCGGCAGGGCGTGGAGCTCAAGAAGATGTTCTGGTTCCCCGCCCGGCAGGCAAAATGCCGTATTGGAAAGAGCGAAGCAAGGCTGCTCGAACCAACCACCTATATGAATCGTAGTGGCCGGGCGGTGTGGGGCGCGATGAAGAAATGGCGCGTTGCTGCGGCCGATACAGTGGTGGTCTACGACGATGTCGATCTTGAATTCGGCGGCATCCGGGTGCGGGGAAAAGGAACGGGCGGAAGCCATAAGGGCATGAAGTCGGTGCTGGAATGGGTGCAGACTAAAGCATTCCCGCGGGTGCGGGTGGGCATTGGCCCGAAGCCGACCGATGAGGACATGATCGGATTTGTGCTGGGCGATTTCCCGGCCGAAGAGAGTTTAGGGTTGGAAAAGGTTGTCGAACGTGCCGCCGATGCGGTAGAAAGCATCTTTTCCATCGGGACTGAACGAACAATGAACACGTTCAATCAGGCGAAGACAGGATAAGTAAGGAGAAAGACATTGAATACATTGTACGAAGGATTATTCATTTTCCCGGAAACACTGGACGAGGAAACCCTTGATCTGGCGATTACCCGCGTGAAGGAGGAGCTTGAAACCCTCGGGGGTTCGCTTGAAAGCACCACCCGCATGGGAAAGAAGAATTTTGCGCGCCCGTTGAAAAAGCAGAAGGCGGGCTTTTATGTGGTAATGATGATCAAGCTGGAAGGAACGAAGCTTGATGCGTTCAAGAAACGCTTGAGGCTCGCGACCGACGTGTTCCGTTCGCTGTTTGTTTTGGCGGAGGAATCGGAAGCCGCACAGGAGGATTAATTAGCATGGCCAGCTACAACAAGGTTTTGTTGATGGGCAATCTGACGCGCAATCCGGAAATCCGGTATACGCCGTCTGGAACGGCCGTTGCGGATCTGGGCTTGGCCGTGAACGAAACGTTTAAGAACAAGGCGGGTGAAACAGTTGAACGAACCTGCTTTGTGGATGTGGTTGTGTGGAGCAGGCAGGCCGAGACGGCAGCCGAATACCTGCACAAGGGGTCACCGGTTTTTGTGGAGGGTCGCCTGCAGTTGGATCAATGGGAAAACCAGCAGGGTGAAAAGCGGAGCAAGTTGCGTGTACGCGCCGATCGCGTTCAGTTTCTGGGCAGTCCGGGCAAGGGCGCGGAATATGCGGCCGCGCCGGACGCTGCCGCGCCTCCCGCAGACCATACCCCGCCGATGGCTGCGCCAGCACCGGAAGTGGCCGATGACGATGATGTGCCGTTTTAAAGGAAAGGATATAAATTATGCGTCGTAGAGATAGAGATGAATACAAGCGCGATCCCGATCTCCTAAAGGGAGTGGAGAAAATTGATTATAAAGATGCGGAGCTTCTCAAGAAGTTCATGACCGATCGCGGCAAGATTTTGAGCCGCCGCCTGTTGGGCACCAATGCTCAGCAGCAGCGCCAGATCAAGCGGGCTATTCGCCGTGCACGGGTCGTGGGTCTCATCCGCTAAGATAGGAAGGAACTAATTATGGCTGTTGATGTCTTGTTGATGGATCAAGTTGAAGGTTTGGGTATCGAAGGCGATATCGTAAAGGTTGCTGATGGCTATGCCCGCAACTTTCTTTTCCCGAAGGGAATCGCCACTGAGGTGACCGAAGGAAAAAAACGCCAGATCGAAAAGAAGCGTTTCGAGCGCCTTGCCCAACTGGAAAAGGAAAAAGGCGCCGCCGAAGAGCTGGCCAAGAAAATTGAAGGGGTCGAGTGCACGATCAATGTCAAGGTGGGCGACAACGGGAAACTGTTTGGTTCCGTCGGGATTCCCCAGATTCTGGAAAAGCTTTCCGGGCAAGGGCTGGAAGTGGACAAGTCGAAAGTGGACTTGGCTACGCCGCTACACGAACTCGGCGTATTCGATGTCGCCCTTAAGCTCCATGCGGAAGTAACCGGGACACTCAAGGTCTGGATTGTAGAAGAGAAATGATTCCAGAGGGCCTAGGATCAGGACTTCGGATACCCCCGCACAGCGAAGAGGCCGAACGCGGGGTTCTGGGCTCCATCCTGCTCGACCCGGCCAGTGCAATTGATAAATGCCTCGCAAAGCGCCTCGGTAGCGATTCGTTCTACGATCGCCGCCATCAGGCGCTTTTTGAGCAAATGGTGGACATGAGCCAGGCCAATAGGCCCATGGATGCCATTACCATCGCCGAATGGCTCAAAGATCACAACGCCCTCGAAAAGGCGGGTGGATACGACTACCTCGTCCAGCTTCAGGACAGCACTTTGGTTCCCGCCCACGTCGAGTTCTATTGCGACATCGTTCAGGAAAAAAACCTCTACCGCCGCCTGATCGAAACATCCGTCGGAACCATCGACGAGGCCTACAAGGGCGAACACGATGCGGCTACGCTGGTCGGCGATGCGCAGGCGGCGTTCTACGATCTGGGCACCCATGGCGAAAAAAAAGTTCCCGACTGGAAGGATTCGGTTCTGCAGGAATTCGAGGAGTTGAACAAAGATCCCAACGACGTCGATGTTGGCGTATCGACCGGCTACAACGGACTGAATGATCGTTTGCACGGCCTCTCCAAAACCGACATGGTCGTTCTGGCCGCCCGCCCGGCCATGGGCAAGACCTCGCTGGCCATGAATATTGCCGAAAATGCCGCGCTGGGCAAGCTGGCCAAGGAGCCGGTGTCGGTGGGGATATTCAGTCTTGAAATGTCGCGGGAGCAGCTGGTGCGCCGCATGCTTTTTTCCAATGCCCGTGTTTCCTCCCAGGCGGTTCGCAACCGCATGACTACACAGGATCACCGCAAGCTGGCCGATGCGGTCGACCGGCTCCAGAAGGCCAGGATTGTCATCGACGATACGCCGGGGCTCGAAGCCGTGGAGCTGCGCTCGCGCGCGCGGCGCATGAAGGAGAAGCACGGGATCAAGCTGCTTGTGGTCGACTACCTCCAGCTCATGAACTACACCAAGTTTGCCAAGGATGGCCGCCAGCGTGAAACCATGGCTATCTCCGGTTCGATCAAGGCCATGGCCAAAGAGTTGGAGGTGCCGGTTATTGTAATTAGCCAGCTTAGCCGCGCGACGGAAGGGCGGGGTGACAATATCCCGAAACTTTCCGACCTGCGCGACTCCGGTGCGATCGAGCAGGATGCCGACGTCGTGCTTTTGCTCTACCGCCCAAGCTACTACAAGCATGGCGACGACCGGGATTCCGACAATCTGGCCATAGTCGACGTGGCCAAGTACCGCCACGGCGAAACCGGCGAAGTACGGATGAGTTTTATCAAGGAATATACCCGTTTCGAAGACCGCGATCCGCGCGACGACGACCACGTTCCGACCGATTACTGATTTCCAACTCGTGGAACCATTCAATGGATAAAAAACTACTCATCCTGCTTGTGGCCTTCTCCGGTATTGCGGCCTCGGCCGAGATAATCAAGGATATCCGCATCGTCAATCAGGCGGGTGAATCCTACGACATGGCTTCAGTCGCTGCCTTTACCTCGTTCAAGGTGGGTGAGCAGGTGTCCGACCAGGATCATATTGCTTCTTCGATCGGTGTGGATGTGAACCGCATGCGTGAGTCCGGCCGCTATTCATACGTCAATGCCCGGATGGATGTAGAGGCCGACGGCGTGGTTCTTGTCTACACCGTGGTGGCCAAGCACAAGCTCCGCCGCATTGAGATTTCCGGGGCCGAGAAGATGAAGAACAAAAAGGTGCGGAAGAAGTCGGAGCTGATCATCGGCCAGTTTGCCGATGATGTCGTTTTCGCGCAGGCCGCGACCAAGATCAGGGAGGCCTACCGCGACTTCTGGTACCCCGATGCAAAGGTCGAATGGACCACTCGGGCGGATGACCGGCTCGGTACGGTGGATGTCACCTTCCAGATCAAGGAGGGGCGAAAGCTGGGGATCAAGAAGATTGTTTTCGAAGGCAACGATCTCATCGAGGACAAGGTGCTGCGGAAGGTGATGCAGCAGAAACAAAAGTGGCTCCTTTCTTTCATTACCGGCGCAGGCAAGTACAAGCCTGAAAATGTGGACATGGATGTTTTCGCCATCAAGTCGTTCTACATGAACGAAGGGTTCCTGGATATCGTGGTATCCGATCCGGAGATCGATGATTCGAACCCGAAACAAGCCCGCTTGATTTTCACCATCAACGAGGGGCGGCGCTACCGGGTGGGAAAAATCGCGGTGTCCGGCATGGAAACCTTCGAAGAGCAGGAGCTGCGTCACGGTATTCGGTTGCAGCAGGGCGACATCGCCGCCTACCGGGATGCCGAGGCCGGCAGCGAGAGTATCCGTGCCTTCTACGGAAACCGGGGCTATATCCGGACAAGTGTTCGTCCCGTTTTCGATGCTAACGCCGAAACCGGTACGGTGGATGTCCGCTACGAGGTTTCCGAGGGCTCCGTTGGCTACATCAACAAAGTGAATATCATGGGCAACGAGCGGACACAGGACAAGGTCATCCGCCGTGAGCTGGTCATCTATCCCGGCGATAAATACAACCGCAGTCGCGTCAAGACCTCTGAAAACCGCCTGCGCAACCTGAACTATTTCGAGATCGTTACCACCAACCCCGAGCCCACGGGCGAGGGCTCCAAGTATGACCTCAATGTACAGGTGAAGGAAAAGGCGACCGGGCAGTTTATGGCCGGGGTCGGTTTCTCCAGCGTTGAATCGTTGATGGGCTATGTCGAATTATCACAGGGGAACTTTAACTGGAAAACCTGGCCCCCCATCGGCGCCGGCCAAAAGTTCAAGATCCGCGCCACGCTCGGCACGCAGCGCAACGACCTCGATATTTCCTTTGTCGAGCCATGGTTTTTCGATCGCAAACTTTCCTTCGGCATCGACCTCTACCACCGTGAGTCCCGTTATTTCTCCGATGCCTACGACCAGAAAAACGATGGAGCACGACTTTCGCTCGGGAAGCCGCTCTCACGCTTTACGCGCGGAACACTGGCCTACACCTTGGAGCAGTATGAGGTGTTCGATGTGCAGGATTCGGCATCGGATGCCATCAGGGCCGAAGAGGGGAAGCGCCTGAAGAGCGGGCTGGACTTTATATGGTCACGCGATACGCGCGATCGTTTCTTCAATCCAACCCGCGGCAACAAGACCACGATCACCCCCTATTTTTCCGGAGGACCGCTCGGGGCCGAGACCGACATCTATGGCGCAAAGGTGCGTTCGGGTCAGTATTGGCCCCTTATCGGCAACATGGTTTTCAATGTCAGAGGTGAAATAGAGTCGGTGGATTCCTTCGGCGATAGCGAGTTTGTCCCGATTTTCGACCGGCTCTTCACTGGCGGATCCTATACCCTGCGCGGCTTTGAATTCCGCGATGTCGGCCCGAAGGATGCCACGGGCGAACCCATAGGCGGAAATAGCTCGGCCTACGCCACGGCGGAGCTGACCTATCCGATCTGGACCAAGATCCGCGGCGCGGTCTTCTACGACTGGGGGTTTGTGAATATCGACCCGTTGGACTTCAATACATCCAGCTACAACGACAACTGGGGCATCGGTATCCGGCTCGACCTGCCTGGTTTCCCATTGCACCTCGACTATGCTTGGCCAATCACCTACGACGAAGTATGGAACGACGGCAAGGGGCGCTTTAACTTCCTCATCGGGAATACCTTTTAAGAGGCTTTGGAGCAACAGTGTTAAACAGCAACAGAAAAACCCGGATTTTTCACGGCGGAGTTGGCGGCGATGAGCAGCTTTCTCATGACCGCTGTGAGCGCGACCATCTTGGGGCGGTGGTTTTCCTCCACCAGGCGTCGGTAGAACTCGCGCATAACGGGGTTGTATGTCGTGGCACTCATGGCGGCCATGTACAGGCATGCACGCAACCTTCTGCGTCCACCGCAAATATGTCTCCTGCCGGATTTGCCTCCGCTGTCCCGGTTGAAAGGAGCCAGCCCGGCCAGCGATGCGATCTCCCTGCGCGAGAGTGTGCCGATCTCCGGGAGGTGGGCGAGCAGTGTTGCTGCGCTCACGGCTCCCAGGCCTTTGATGGACTGGATGCGCCTGGCCTTTTCCTTCAATGCACTGTCTTTGGCGATCACCTCGGCGATCTTGGCCTCGAGCTTTTCGAGCTGTTTCTCAAGCCATTTGAGGTGTTGCTGGATCAGCCTGCGCAGCCCGGGTTCGTCAGCGGTTCCCAGGCGGTTGGATTCGGCCGTGTGCATGTCGTTGAGCTGCTGCCTGCGGTCGACGAGGGCGGTGAGCCTGCGCTGCGTCCCGGACGGCTTCTCGGACGGCTTGGGAGAGGTGTGGCACGCAAAGTCGTGGATCATCCGAGCGTCGATCGGATCGGTCTTGGCGATCTGCCCCATGCCCAGCGCAAAGTGCCGGACACGCGACGGGTTCACAATGCTCGCGGTGCCGTCGGCGGCCATCACCATCCATGCGGCCATGCGCTCGTAGCCGCCCGTGGATTCAAACACATAATGGGCATTGCCCGCCCAGGCCATGAGCGTCACAACGCCGTCGCAGGTGTTGTCAAACTGACGTATGCTCTTTCCGTTAAAGGCATCCAGATGCTTCTTGGAAACATCGACGCCGCAGTATACTTTTTTCATGTTCATATTTGCTCCTACTTGTTAATGCGAGCTCGCTCGTACGGCTCATGCAACAGTTCGAGTTCAATATGGCAACCATCCGGCGGATCCGGGCTCCAGAACGTTCTGCCCTCCAGGGCGAACCAGTGCGGTACGATCCCGCCGGACGGGAACCTCCCCCAGCTGGCCAGCCGGGGGAGGCACTCCTCTACGAGGATTGCACAACTCCTTTCACGGGAAAAAGCATTTCTCCGACGGGTAAAGCGCCCATTCTCGAAATGCTTTTTCCCTACCCGTATTGAGTTGATTGGAAAAACATACAAGTGCGGTGGCCCACTTCGCGAAGCGAATGATAATTTACGAATGTAAATAATGAACGAAGTGAATGTTTCACCCGGGTGACACCGTTTTTGCACACGTTCCGTTCCTCCGCACTCTAGAATTTCTCACCCCACCGCCACCTTCACCACCACCTTGTGGATCGGGCCGTCTCCAATTAGCGGAAGATGCGCATCGGTGGGGAGGAACACGGCGAATGAACCTGGTGGTACGCACACAATGCTTTCTGCGGCACCCTTGAAGAATTCCAAATCCTTCTCTGCATCGTATTCGGTCGAATTGAGCAACCCTTCGCGTGGGGCCCATCCCATCGATTCATCGCCGCTGATCACATATTGGATATCGAGATGTTTCCGGTGGCCTTCCAGTTGTGCATCGGAAACACTACGACCGTTTTCGTGAGCGATGGTTGCATAGACCCGGCTCCCGAGGATTTCATGTTTCCCATCGGGTAGCTCCGCCAGCCCCGGCTGGTCGAGAAAGCCAAAGGCCTCCGAAATCCCCATCTTCAGTCCTGCATACTTCGCTGCATTCTCCAGGGTGTCCAGTATCATCCCTCTCCTCCGGTTGAGTGAACCACGGAATACACCAAAAACACTGAAAAAGTTGCTACTCGGCCTCCGTGTATTCGGTGTATTCCGTGGTTAAAAAATGAATCCCATCTGCCCGGCCTGTTGGTCTTTCCGTTTCTCATCCGAGCCGAGCAGGGCGATGAACTGCTCCTCGTTCAGAATCGTTACGCCCAGCGCCTCGGCCTTCGCCAGCTTCGAGCCCGCGCTATCGCCCGCCACCAGATAGCTGGTGTTTTTCGATACGCTCGAACTTGTCTTCCCTCCGCGCGCGCGGATCTTGTCGCCGCCTTCCTCGCGCGTCATCGTTTCGAGCGAGCCGGTCAGCACAAAGGTCAACCCTTCCAACTCATTGTTCCCGCCGGCCTCCGCCTGCTCGAAGTTAACGCCTGCCGCGCGTAGCTGGTCGATCACGGTGCGGGTTTCCATGGATTGGAAATATTCAACGACCGATTTCCCGACGATTGGGCCGATGTCTCGAATGGTTTCCAGTCGTTGGACATCGACTTCCATCAGCGCATCGATGTTCTTGAATTCGTTGGCGAGAATCATGGCCGCGCCTTTGCCGACGTGCCGGATACCCAGCCCGAACAGCACCTTCTCGAAGGGGCGCTGCTTGCTCTCCTCGATGCCCTTGATGAGATTGTCGGCCGACTTTTCTCCCATGCGTTCCAATCCAAGAACCTCGGCGTTCTTCAGGGCGTAGAGCTCCGCCGGGGTCTTGACCAGCCCGCTGTCGACCAACTGTTCGACCAGCGATTCGCCCAGCCCGTTGATATCCATTGCCCCGCGAGAGGCATAGTGGGCAATCCAGTTTTTTACCTGTGCCGGACATTGGAGGTTGGTGCAGCGCAGGGCAACTTCGCCCTCACGTTTCTCCACCTCGCCGTCGCAGACGGGGCAGACGGAGGGCATGGTGAAGTCTGTTTCCGAGCCGGTGCGTTTTTCGGTGACTACCTTCACGATGGCAGGAATAATTTCTCCGGCCTTTTCGATAACAACGCGGTCACCGACCTTGATCCCCTTGCGGCGGATCTCGTCTTCGTTGTGCAGTGTGGCGCGCTTCACTGTCGTTCCCGCGAGTTGCACAGGTTCGAGTTCGGCGACGGGGGTTAGCACGCCGGTGCGCCCCACTTGGATCGAAATGGAATGCAGGATGGTTTCGGCCTGCTCCGGTTCGTATTTATAGGCCACCGCCCAGCGCGGGCTTTTGGCCGTGCTGCCGAGCGGTTCGTAAAGCCGCCGCTCGTTCACTTTGATCACGCCGCCATCCATTTCGAAGGGGAATTCGTGGCGCATGTTTTCAAGGGTGTCGAGTTGATCGAGGATTTCCTCGATGGTGCTGGAAAGCCAGTAGTTTGGCGTAATGCGCAATCCGTAGTCCTTGAGTGTCTGGAGCATTTGCTCGTGGGTTTCAAAGACGATGCCGTCGAGCTGGCCGGTGGCGTAGAAGATGGCATCGAGCGGGCGCTTGGCAACCTCTCGCGGGTCGAGTAGCTTGAGTGAGCCCGCGCACGCATTGCGTGGATTAGCGAAGGGTTCCTTCCCGGCCTCCTGCCGCCTTTCGTTCAGTTTGGAGAATCCGGCGGTGTCCATGTAGATTTCGCCGCGCACCTCCAGTACGGTGGGCGGAATCATGTCGGAGAGCCGCAATGGAATGGATTGGATCGTCCGAATGTTGGAGGTTACGTCGTCCCCGGTAGTACCGTCGCCACGCGTTACGGCGCGCACCAGCTCGCCGTTTTCATAGCGCAGGGAAATCGCCACGCCGTCGATTTTTGGTTCCAGGATATAGTCGAACGTTTCCTCCGGAATCAGTTTGCGGATGCGGCGGTCGAACTCTCCCAGCTCTTCCTTCGAGTAGGTGTTCGAGAGGCTCATCATCGGAACGGTATGTTTTACACTCTCGAAGTGGTCGAGCGGTGCGCCGCCGACGCGCTGGGTGGGGGAAGTGGCACTTCCAAACTCTGGAAACTCCTGTTCGAGTCCTTCTAGGGACTGGAGAAGTTGGTCATACTCACGGTCGGTGATTTCGGGAGCGGCGTCAATGTAGTAGAGCCGGTTGTGCCGCTCGATCTCAGCCCGTAGCTCATCGATCCGTTGCCTAGCTTTCACTTTATCGCTCATGGAATCCAATCTACCTGTGTGACGTTTAAAAACCAATCATTTTGATGGTATCTCGGGGGGGGGCTTCGCATGATGTGGCCATTCTAAATCTAGAGAGATAGATTAGGAATTTCCCGGTTGCTGTTACGATTATTTTTTCCTTAACCTTCGAGGCCGTGTCTTTGACCGAGAAAACCAATAACCCATACCGAGCAGATATGAAAACACGGCCGCCTAGGCGGAATACGACGACAAAAACAATAAATTCAAGAAGGCAAACTGCCGCTGCAGGCCGTGGGAAAGCGCAATAAGCGCTGCGGCGTTGTTGAAATAGGGGAAACCCTTCTCTTACTTTCGGCTCACCAAGTAGCTAAAGAAGTCTTTACATCCGGGATTTAATCTGTTCTACTTGTTCCACTTTAACGTATTAAAACAGGTGCGGGCAGTATGGGAAAGATAACCAAGGTTTTTTGGAAAATGTGTCTCATTAATAGTTAGGCGCTACAATCGGGTGAAGGTACGAATGGGTG
>DAOUQA010000125.1 GCA_030625905.1 Kiritimatiellales bacterium
CGCCGAAGGCATTGCCTTCGAGCGCGTCGCGGATCGCTGCTTCGGCCTGCTCGATCGTCTCGGCAACGGTCACGCCCTTGCCCGCCGCAAGGCCATCGGCCTTGATCACGATCGGCGCGCCGCGTCCGCGAACATATTCGCAGGCCGCATCGGGATCGGTGAACATTTTGTACGCCGAGGTCGGAACGCCGCCTTCCTTCATGATTTCCTTGGCAAACTGCTTACTGCCCTCCATTTCGGCCGCCGCCTGGCAGGGGCCGAATACGCGGATGCCGTCGGCCTCCAAAATATCGGCCAGCCCGGCACAAAGCGGCGCTTCCGGGCCGATCACCACCAGGTCGGGCTTGTTATCGGCGCACCAGCCCTTGATGCCATCAATGTCGGTCGCCCCAAAATCAAGATTTGTTCCCAGTTCCGCCGTGCCCGCATTGCCCGGGGTGCAAAAAATTTCCGGCTTCGCGCTGTCGTTCGCCAGCTTCCAAGCCAGTGTATGTTCGCGCCCGCCGTTGCCTACCACCAATATTTTCATTTATTGCTCCGTTAGCAAACCCAGCACCCGCGGAACATACCCAACGCAGACAACCCATGCAAGGGACGAGATGCTGATAATGGCTGAAGGCCATGGTTCAAGAGTCTCCGGGTTTAGCCATGTTCACCATAAAAATATTCGAAGAGCCAACTTTCCCCCTTTATTTCACCCTACGAAGGCGTATTCTTTTCTGGATTTGAAAGCTACCCGATGAAAACCGACCTGTTCAACTATGATCTGCCGCCGGGGCTGATTGCCCAGCATCCGCCCGAACGCCGCGAACTGGCGCGCATGCTCGTGCTCCACCGCGACTCCGGCCAGATCGAACACAAAACCATCACCGACATCGTCGACTATCTCCGCACCCCGGATGTGCTGGTACTGAACAACACCAAGGTCATTCCCGCCCGCGTCTTTGGCCACAAAGCCGCTTCCGGCGGCAAGGTCGAGCTGTTGCTTCTAGAAGAAATTCCAGCAAAGCCCAACGGGTGTGGCCGCGCGCTTCCCGTCTGCGGGAGCGCGCTTTGTGAGGTAGGCGCGCTCCCGCAGACGGGAACCGCGCACTACACCCATTCCGGGAAATGGAAGGTGCTCATGAAAACCTCGCGCCGACCCAAGGTGGGCGACGAGCTAATCCTCTGCTCCGGCAAAGCCAAGGCAACCCTGCTCTACGACGGCGAACAGGGCGAAGCCGTGCTCAGAATCGAGGCCGCCCGCCCACTGATGGAAATCCTCGAGGAGGAGGGCGTGCCTCCCCTGCCCCCGTACATCGACCGAAAAGAGCAGACCCGTGAACAGATCGCAACCGACAAGGAGCGCTACCAGACCGTCTATGCCTCCGAGCTGGGCGCGGCGGCCGCCCCCACCGCCGGACTGCACTTTACCCGCGAAATTTTCCAAGCATTGGAAAGGCAAGGCATTTCAAAAGCCGAACTGACCCTGCACGTCGGCCTCGGCACCTTCCGCCCTGTTTCGGCGGAAATCATTACCGACCACGAAATGCACCACGAGCACTACACGGTTTCCGAAGAAGCGGCCCAAACCATTAATGCCACGAGGGAAGCGGGCGGGCGCGTTGTTGCCGTCGGCTCCACTTCCGTCCGAACACTGGAATCGATATCGCCGATCCAGGCGGCTGAAGGCTCCACCAACATATTCATCTACCCGCCCTACGAGTTTAAGAACGTCGATGTAATCTTGACAAACTTCCACCTACCGAAATCGACGCTTTTGATGATGATGTCCGCCTTCGCCGGCCGCGAGCTGATGCTCAATGCCTACGAGGTTGCCGTGCAGGAAAAGTATCGCTTCTTCAGCTATGGCGACTGTATGCTCATCCTGTAGTTGGAGAGGGGTGCATCGATGGAGGAACAAAACGCAGTTCATGAAGAAGCGGAGGCCTACGGTATCGATATTTCGTTGATCCGCGCCAACCTGCGCCTTACGCCAACCCAGCGCCTCCGCCGCCACGACCAAATCCTGGCGACCCAAAGAAAGCTCCGCATGGCGATGGAAAAGAAACGTGGATGACCTGACCGACATTATTGATCGATTGATCCAAGCCGATGTGGACTTTGTTCTCGTTGGGGGACTCGCCGCAGTGACCCACGGAAGCTCAACGACCACACAGGATATCGACGTATGCTGCGACTTTTCCACCACCAACCTTCTGCGCCTCCAGTCCGCACTGGCGGGAACCCGGCCGGTTCACCGCATGACGACCAACCGGATGCCCCTGCACCTCACCGAAGGGAATTGCGGCAGGCTTAAAAACCTTTATCTCGATACCGATATCGGGCAGCTCGACTGCCTTGGCAACATCCTCGGCCTCGGCGGTTTCCACGCGGTGAAACAGCAAAGCGAAACCATTAAAATCGATGGACACGCCTGCCGCATCCTGCGCATCGAAGCCCTTATTGCCTCGAAAAAAGCGATGGGCCGCCCCAAGGACATTGAAACCATCCGGCATCTGGAAGTGATCCAGCGGGAGCGGGGGGAAGCCTAGTACATCGTCAGGCTTTATCTGATGCGTCGCTCAACAAAAAATTTCCTAACAGAAGAACGCCCGAATAGATGATTTGCGAAGCCGCGAAGCATAATTTCCGATAGGAAATAGTGCCGAAGGCACGGTTCAATAATGAGCGTAGCGAATGACTCAAGCGCGCAAAGAAAGAAGCTTCGGCTTGTTTTTCTAGTAGGTTTTTCAGGAGCCCACTTCAGAAGCCCCCTTGATTCAAACAGGTTAGGCAAAATAATTGTTGCCCTGCGTCTGGAAAGAGAAATTATTCTTCGGAAGACATTTTCTTCTGCTGCGGTTCCGGTTGATCTCCGAGGTTTTCAAACTTAATCATTGCCCAGCTCCCGAATGTGTTTAGCCAGCTTCGCATAGATCTGTTCGTCGGCAAACTTGTCGCAGAGGGGTTTCAAATCGGCTTCGCAAGCCATAATGGTTCACCGCGTGCCCCCCGATCATAAGGAACTCAACGCCCGCCTTCGGCAACTGCTTGCTCACCCCGTCGAAAATATACTCAATACCATCCGTATCCATTGTCCCAATCCCAAGAATCTGCGCACATTATATCGCATGGAGCACCGTTCACAGCCAAAAATCCTTTCACCGCAGGCTTGAAACTCTATCCCCGCTTTCGTACTTTCACCGACTATTTTTTACTGCGAAACAACTAAGGGAAGGAATCCATGGCTAAAAAGACAATGAAATTCAAGACCGAGCTGGAGCAGCTGCTCCACCTCATCACCCACTCGCTCTATTCCCACCGCGAGGTTTTCCTGCGCGAGCTGATTTCCAACGCCTGCGATGCCATCGACAAGGTTCGCTTCGAAGGGCTGAATAAGCCGGAAATTCTTGATGGCGAATCCGACTGGAAGATTTCCATCCGCGCCGACAAAGAGGCCAAGACCCTGACGATCTCCGACAACGGCATTGGCATGTCGAAGGATGCGGTGATTGAAAACCTCGGCACCATCGCCCACTCCGGCACCAAGGCCTTCCTCGCGAAAGCCAAGGAGATGGACGTGAAGGACAACCCGGAACTGATTGGCCAGTTTGGCGTCGGCTTCTACGCCTCCTTCATGGTGGCCGACGAAGTAACGGTCATCACCAAGGCGCACGATGAAGAGGCCGTGAAGTGGAACTCCACCGGCACCGGAAGCTTCACGCTCTCCGACGCCGACAAGGAGCACCGCGGCACCGACATTATCCTGCACCTCAAGGAGGATGCCGCCGAATACCTCGACGAGTGGACGATCCGCTCCACCGTTAAGAAGTTTTCCGACTTCCTCGAACACCCCGTTGTCCTTTTCACCACCGTGAAGGACGAAAAAACTGAAGTGGAAGAGGAGAAGGAAGAACAGATCAATACGCAGAAGGCCATCTGGCTGCGCCAGAAGAGCGAGATCAAGGCCGAGGAATATGCCGAGTTCTACAAGCATGTCTCGCACGACATGAAGGATCCGGCCGAGACGATCCACTACAACGCCGAAGGCGCGATCGAATTCAAGGCGCTACTCTTCATTCCCGAAGCCAAGCCCTTCGACATGATGATGAACAACGATCCGAAGGCGCACCTGAACCTCTACGTCCAGCGCGTCTTCATCTCCAACGAATTCGACAACCTCCTGCCCAGCTACCTCCGCTTCGTCAAGGGCGTCGTCGACTCCTCCGACCTTCCGCTAAACGTCTCGCGCGAAATCCTGCAGGAAAACCCGATGCTGGACAAGATCCGCAAGAACCTTGTCGGCCGTGTCCTCAAAACGCTCGCCGCGATGAAGAAGAAGGATTACGACAAGTTCCTCAAGTTCCACGAGGAGTTCAGCTCGATTCTCAAGGAAGGCCTTCAGTCCGACTGGGAAAACAAGGAAAAGATTGCCGACCTGCTGCTGTTTGAGTCGACCGCCAAGGAGGCCGGGGAAAAGACCTGCTTCGCCGACTATGTTGAAAACATGGCTGACGATCAGGAGGAAATCCTCTACCTCGCCGGTGAAAACCGCGTGGCCATTGCCAACTCCCCCTACCTCGAATCGTTCAAGGCCGACGGCAAGGAAGTCCTGCTGATGATCGACCCGATCGACGATTTCGTCATCCCGCAACTGATGGAATACAAGGGCAAGAAGCTCAAGGCCGTCAACAAGGGCGAACTCGAAGAGGACAAGGAAAAGCTCAAGGACGAAGAGAAGCAATTCGAGGGTTTCATCGGCTATGCCAAGGATCTGTTAGACGGCGTCAAGGAGGTCAAGCTGACCTCCCGCCTAAAGGATTCAGCCGCCGTGCTTGTGGGCGACGAATATTCCATGAGTCCGCACATCGAGGAGATGATGCGCCGCATGGGACAGGAAGTTCCTCCGCGCGAAAGCGTGCTCGAACTCAACCCCGAGCACGCCGTCGTCCAGAAGGTTCAGGCGCTCTACGATGCCGACAAAAAGGATCCGAAAGTTGGAATACTGACCCAGCTTCTGCACGATCAGGCGGTCATCGCCTCCGGTGCCAAGATCGACGATCCCGCCGGCTTTGCAGCCCGCCTCAACGAGGTGCTTGCGGACTAGAGCGCATTAAGAAATGTTGTAGCCGGAAATTTTCTGTAGGTGAGATCCAAGATCTCGCCACCCGGTTGAAAAGCCCGTTTGCAGCCTTGCGGATGGCGGCGTGGTTTTCGGGAATGTACTGGTGCGCATGGACCAGTTCTGCACCATCTCCAGCGAGGCTTCCTTAAGCATATCTAGGGTTTTGACTGGATAATCGTAGTGGTGCTGGATGAGAAACCTCCATCCTGAACCTTCTGTTATCCCGTCAAATTACCTAAAAAGATTCCCCGGGTTCAGCCAGCCCGCTGGATCAAACAGGTGCCTCAACTTCCGCATTTCGCGGATACCGTCATCCCCATGCATGAGCCTAAGGAAGTCGGTTTTGTTTTTACCGATACCGTGCTCAGCAGAAACGGCCCCCCCCATGGCGACAACCTGTCTGGCCCATCCGAGGTAGAGAACCTTGCCTTTTTCGTATTCCTTCATGCTGTGCGGGATAATATTGACGTGGACATGGTTGTTGCCGATGTGGCCGAAGATGACATAGTCCAGTCTGGCCTCGGCCAATCCTTCGTGGTACATGCGCATAACGGTTTCAAGCTGATCGTCGGGCACCGACATGTCGGTGCCGAGCTTGGTCAGTTCGGGAACCGTTTTCTTGCGCTCGCTAATCAGCATGTTGACCGCCTCGGGAATGGCGTGGCGGAAGTTCTTGAGTGTTTCGATTTCGTGCTCGCCCTCCGCAAACCAGCAATCGATGGCTTCCCCGGCCTCTTCCACCACGGCATCCGGAACCTCGGTGTTATATTCAAAATAGATGGCCGTGTGAAATTCAGGTTTCAGTTCCGGTAAATTGGAAAAGGCTTCATTTTCGGATTTCATCCGGCGCAAAAGTTCTAATGCATGGGAATCAAAAAACTCAATGGCTGTAGGCCGGACCCCCGACCCGGCGTCCCGCAGGAATCGCACAAACTCCAGCGCCTCTCCCTCGGATGCGAAAAAGGCCGTCAGGCCATTGATCTCCGCCGGTTTTGGCAATAGTTTGATCGTGACTTCGGTAACAACACCGAGCGTGCCCTCGGCGCCAATGAACAAATCCACCAAATCCATGTTCGGTTTTACAAAATATCCCGCGGCGTTTTTCACCTCTGCCGCACACCTGCGCAGGTGTGAATT
>DAOUQA010000177.1 GCA_030625905.1 Kiritimatiellales bacterium
CGCCATCTGAGCTTCAAAATCTCTGTAGAGCGGAGTCCCCCGAACATGCCTAAAGCCAAATATGGAACAAGCTCCGGTTTGGCCGTTTTCATAATCCGTTTCACATCGGATGGAGTGTATGTTTTCTGGGTCTTTACATTCTTCGGGATATAGAAGGGTTTCCAGATCTGGCTTGAGGAGTCCTTTGTATTATCGACCGATGACACGGGCTGCGCTTCGTCGCGATCAGTCTGTATTTGCTCCTCCGCAACGGCCTGTTCGACCGATGCCTTGGCGCTATCGGCCTGTTCAAGAACCTCATGATGCATTTTCAGGATCTCCAATGCTTCATATTGCGTATCTGTGGATTGCAACGTTTCTATTTCGTTGTCCGTGGCTTTTTCCGTGAATTCACGCTTAAGCGAAGGAACTTCCTTTGCCTCGGTGGATTCCATTTGAGTATGCTTATCGGAGATCCGCTGCAGATCAATTTGGTATTCCACAATGAACTGCTCAATCAAGGCCTTGGTGTTATTGATGTAGTCAACCGCCCCGTGATATTCCGCATAGAAGAGGGCGGCTTCGTGGAGACTTGCATTGAAGGGGTTTAGTATGTCCAATGCTTCGCGTTGCGTATCTACGGCTTGCAGAGCCTTTTTCCCACCACCGCTACTGGATTTTGCCATGGATTTGCTCGCGAATGAACAGGCTTTCTTCGCATTGGTGAAATTTTTCCGAATACGTTTACCCGCGGTGTTCCGCAAATCAACCTGATAGTAGCGGCATCCGTTGGTTACCCTGATCTGCTGGATTCGGCATCCATCTTTAATCTCATATTCGTTATTTGCAAAGGTTGGTTTCTTTTGTTTGGGCATCTGATCCTCCTTGTCATTAACCATAGTCGCCTAGATTAAGCAATATGCGTTCCATATTTGGTGGTGGCGATGGATTAAAAGCGCTTGCCGCGGCCAATCATCCGAGAAAAAGCGGTACATTTCCCGTTTTTAGGCTCCTGATTCAGCTGAAAAAGTGGTGGAAAAGTTTATCTTGGCATTGGCTCATGGCATTGGCTCATCTATAGTGTCTGGATTAGGTGGGGGTATAAATGGCCAGGCGGAAAAAGACAAAAAAGCGGATGAAGCCGCAGTATGTCAGGAACAAGAAGCGCAAAGGGGATTCGTCCGCACTGTGGCGGCGGGTGCTTAGCGTTATCCTGTTACTTGTTTTTATCATGGCGATCATTTGGGGGATCAAGACGGGTTTCGACTGGATTGGCCGGGTTCTCTATTCGGAAAACCCGCGCTTTGAGATCCAGCACCTGGTCATCTCGTGCGATGGCAAGCTGACCGAGAAGTATATCCGCGAAGCTTCAGAGCTGCGCGAAGGCATGAACCTGTTTGGGGTTTCGTTCGGCGAAATCGAGAAAAAGCTACTCAAGGTATCCCGCATCGAGTCTGTTTTTCTGGAGCGCAAGCTACCGCACACCTTGATTGTCAAGGTCAAGGAGCGCGTTCCCGTTGCCCGGATCCTCGGTCGCCGCAAGTCGGAATATCCATTCATGGTCGATCGCTACGGCTATGTGCTGCCGCACCGGCGAAAGCTGGCATCCTTGCCGCTCATCAAGGGGTTTGATATAGATCTCGAACTGGGCGAACTCGCCGACCATCCGGATGTGGAAACCGCGATCAAGATTATTGCGCTTTGCGAGAGCACCGGTTCCCTGCGCACCTATATTCCGATTGAAAGTATGGATGTGAAGTATCCCGATTTCATCGACATGCGGCTCAAAAACGGTATCGGCGTCCGGATGCCGCGCTTCTCGCTCAAGTCCAAGCTGCAGAACCTGGCGACGGTCATCAAAATTTCCAATGGGCAGGGCCGGCGCGTAAAGGAAGTCGATCTTACTCTCGATTCGCCCCAGGTGCCGGTAACGTATTACTGAGAGGTGAAACCTGAAACCGGAAAGATGAACTATGAGATATGAAATGCAGAAAAAAGTTTGCGGAAGCATCGACGAAAAGGCCAAAGCCGCCTGAATTCCACCTTCTTCTTTCAGGTTTCCTCTTTCATATTTCGAACGAACACCATGAGTATCGAATCAACGGCAGTTATGGAGATTGGAACAAGTACCGTTCGCGTACTGGTGGGTGAACTGCGTGGCGACGGGATTGTTTCGGTGACCGGGATCGGCGAAGCGGAGTCGCGCGGGATCCGCAAGGGCGAAATCATCAACCGCGACCACGTCATTGCGAGTGTGCGCTCTGCCGTCAAGGCTGCCGAGGACAACCGCCGCAAGAGCATTCACTCCGTCCACCTCGTTACGTCCGGTGGGCGGACCGAAAGCAAGGTCAGCACCGGTATCCTCAAGCTGGTCGACCCTTCGGACAACCAGCTTTCGGAGATTAATGAGGACGATATCGAAGATGTTGTCGAGGTGGCGCGCAAGGTGGCGTTGCCGGAAAGCCGGATTAAACTCCATACGCTCCAGCAATATTTCCAGATCGACGACATGTTCAACGTAACCAGTCCGGTCGGCATGGCCGGCGAGGAACTTCGTCTCGATATGCTTACCATTCACGGCAAGCGCAGCACGGTGGGCAACTTTCAGAAGATTGTCGAAGACACGCCGATCGCTTGTTCCGATGCCATCTTCAGCGGCCTCTGCTCGTCGATCGCGGTCCTGAACGACGAACAAAAAAAAGCCGGTGTTCTGGTGATCGATATTGGCGGCGGAACCACCGATTTCATACTCTACCACGATGGCTTGGTACAGACCGCCGCCTCGTTTTCGGTGGGCGGTGAACATGTGACCAACGATATCGTCAGAGGGCTCAAGATTTCTTCAATTCAGGCGGAACAGGTCAAGCTGCGCGATGGCAGTGCGCTCACGAACCTGATGGAGCGCGACCATAATATTTCGATTCCGGTGCAGCAGGGCTTTCCGGGAAAGATAGTGCGGGCGGTTACGTTGAACACGATCATCAACGCCCGTATGGAGGAAATCTTCGTGCTGGTGAAAGAGTACATCGATCAGCATTGCCCGAATGTTCCAATGAGTGCCGGGGTATTGCTTACCGGTGGCGGGGCGTTCCTGAACGGTGCGCGCGATCTAGGGCAGAAGGTGTTCAACGTGCCTTGTTCGCACGGCAAGCCGCGCGATGTGCAGGGATTGCCCTCGGCCAAGGATGCACCGCGCTATGCCGCGCATATCGGTTGCATTCGTTACATCGCCTCGCTGCAGGCAAAAGAGGAAAAACCAACGATGGGCAAAAAACTGCTCAAGCTCTTCTGGGGAGGTTCCCATGCGTGATGCAACCTCTGCGGATCCTCGCCGTGTTTCCGCGCCGCGCATTCTGTTGATGGGCGTCGGCAGCAGCGGCACCCATGCCGTTGCGCACATGCGCGAACTCAATCCCGAACTGGATGCCATCGTAATCGACACCGACACGAAGGTCTTGGAAGCCACAACGATGGAACGGGTGATCCATGTGGGGGAGGCGGTGACCAACGGCTTCAGCGCCGGGGGCGACGTGGAACTCGGACGGCAGTCGATTGAAAAGGATTCGGCGAGTATTCGCACGCAGCTGCGCCAAGCCGATCTAGTGGTGATTGTTTCGGGGCTCGGCGGCGGAACCGGCTCGGGTGCGGTTCCGGTCATCACCCGCATCGCGCGCGAGGCCGGAACGCTGGTGCTGTGCATGCTGACCCTTCCGTTTGCCTTCGAGGGGAAGCCGATCCTTAAAAAGGCGGAAGACGCCTTGAAGAAAATCCGCACCCATGCCGACGCCATTATCCGCATCCCAAACGAACGGCTGGTGGATCGAGCCGATGCCGACTTGCCGGCCGACCAAGTGTTTGCCCGCAGCCAGCAGATGATGACGGAAGGTGTTTTCGCGCTTTGGCGCATGCTGACGAAGAACGGAACCTGCGGGCTCGATTTCGCCTGCATCCAAACGATGCTGCGCAATTGCGACGGGTTTTGCCATTTTGCCGCCGCCGGAGCCACGGGTGTCGGTCGCGATGCCGCTGTGGCCGATGGGATCCTGACGCACCGCCTGCTCAACGGCGGGAAGGTACTGGACAAATCGGCGGGAATTATTGTTGGGCTAACCGGCGGGGACGACTTGAAGCTGAGCGAGATTGAAACGGTAATGAGCCGGATTCAGGAAAAGCTTCCTGCGGACACCTGGATGAATTTCGGTCTTGCGGTGGATCCCGCTTTCAAGAAACGCTTGTCGGCCATTGTGCTGGTGGCCGAGCAGTGGAAGGAGCCACTGATGGACGATGCCCGTCGCCAGATGGGGTTCACCTTCAACCGCCGCCTGCCGGTGGAGCAGGGCGAGCTTCCGCTTGAAGCCGTTGGAAAAGGGCACTTTGACAATACCGGTTCCACCATTCATGAAGGCCAGAACCTCGACGAGCCCGCCTACATCCGCCGCGGCATTAAGCTGCCGAGATA
>DAOUQA010000205.1 GCA_030625905.1 Kiritimatiellales bacterium
GCCAACATCGCCGAGATAGGCATAAGCCGGGATTGCTCCGATCGCGTTGGCAAACTTGACGGCCTCGCGAACATTGATGCACTCGTCATAGCTAGAGATGATGAAAAACTCCGGAACCAGCGCGCCTTTAAAGGCGCCCAGAAGATCGTAGGCATAGTGCGGGTTTTCAACATCCAGCAAAATATCCTTCAACGATCCTTTCAGTGGGACCTGCATCTGACCCTCGACAAAATCGACCAAGGGCTGCCCTTTCCCATGCGCGGCAATCAGCTTGAGCGACAGCGCGTATAGAATGTGCCGTTCGGTAATCGAACCCCCTGCTGCCGCCTCGGAGATCGCCATAACATCGGCATCAAAATCCAACGTCGGCGCACCGCGTTCCAGGAGCAACTCGTTTAACTTCTCTACCTCTTTACGGTCACGGGCAATGCGCGCGTCGTGAATCGGCTCAAGAAAGTCTTTCACCGCATCAAACTGAGTTTCAGGGATGCCGTGAAAAGCAATATAACTCACGTTCGGTTCATCGGGATTATTAGTCTTTCTCCCTTCCATCGAGGTGCCGTCCATATTAACGCGAATCTCGCACCCTACGGTATTGGCAATATTCACCGCTTTGCTGGCTTCGAGAAATTCAGCACCGCCGGAGACGGAATCGTGATCCATAATGCCCACGGTCTGCAACCCGGCCTCCGCCGCCTTTACCGCAATCATCGTCGGCGAATACGGGCTGAACGAGTAGGTCGAGTGGACGTGGTTGTTCACCTCGTCGGTCGGAGCCACCCCGTTTTTGCAGGTTGCTCCAATTTCCCTTACCGCTTCGAGACGCTCACTAACTGTCTTTGAATTTAAGTCCATGACTCCTCCCTCCAAATTTCGAATATCGAACAAGGAATTTCGAAGGCCTGCTCCTTCGTCATTCCCTGTTCAATATTCGTTATTCGATATTCTGCGAATTACACGCCTTTGCGTGAAATTCGCAGCAGCTCGCCGTTGGTGTAGTTGTGCTCCACCACGTGACCCGGCAGCGGAACGATACGTTCGTGGACGGCGTCGATGATCCAGCTGGCCTGCGGGAAGTAGTCCGTTTCCATCTCAGCGGCAGGCGAGATCCAGTTCTTGGCACCGATCACTACCGGCGGCGCGTCGAGATGGTCGAAGCACAGGTTGGTGATGTTTGCCGCAATGTTGTGCATTGCGGAACCGCGCTCGACAGAGTCGGATGCCAGCACCACGCGTCCGGTCTTTTTGACCGACTCGACGATCTTGTCGTAGTTGAGCGGGTTGACGAAACGCAGGTCGATCAGTTCGACTTCCATTCCATGTTTTTCCTTCATCTCGTCCACAACCTTCATGCCGCTGTAAAGCACCGGGCCGAGGGTAATGAGGGTCAGGTCCTTACCCTGCGTGCGAACCGCCGGCTCGCCTTCTTCGGTTTCGAAGTAGCCTTCCGGAACGCCGTCCTTCTCGAACATTTCGCCCACCCCGTAGGTCTTCTGCGATTCGAAGAAGATGACCGGGTCGGTTCCTGCCAGCGCAAGGTTGAGCATGCCTTTGGCATCGTTGGTCGTGGCCGGATAGTAGACCTTCAAACCGGGGATGTGGTTGACCATCGCCGTCCAGTCCTGTGAGTGCTGCGCGCCATACTTGTTGCCAATGGAGACACGAAGCACCAGGGGCATTTTCAGGATACCGGCAGACATGGATTGCCACTTGGAAATCTGGTTGAAGATTTCGTCACCGGCGCGGCCCATGAAGTCGCAGTACATCAGCTCGGCACAGACGCGGCCGCCACTGAGGGCATAGCCGCAGGCAGAGCCGACAATCGCGCCTTCGGAGATCGGCGAGTTGAACAGGCGGTGGTACGGAATGGCTTCGGTGAGTCCGTTGTAGCAAGCGAACGCCCCGCCCCAATCGCGGTTTTCCTCGCCATAGGCAACCATGGTCGGATCGGTGTAGAACCGGTGCGCCATCGCTTCGAAGATGCCATCGCGGAAGGTATAGAGCTTGTTGGCCTTGAAGGGCTTACCTTCCTTGTCGAACGCATAGCGCTCCTTGCGCTTGAGCTTCTTGACGCGGGCGTTGTCTTCGAGCTTTTCGAGGACTTCCGGCTCGCGATCGTCGAACTTCTCGACCTTGCCGTTGGAATACATCATGCCTTCGATTTGGTTGACATCGGAGTACGGAGAAACACTTTCGTCGATAGAGAGCTTCATCGCCTTGGAAACCTTGCCCACAACTTTGGCTTTCAGCGCTTCGGCATCGGCTTCGGTGATAGCCTTGTTTTCGATCAGGTAGTTGCCAAACTCCTTGATGCAATCGGCGGCTTCCCACAGCTCCATTTCCTCTTTCGAGCGATACGAGGAGGCATCGGAAGGCGAGTGACCGGAGATGCGGTAGGTCACCACGTCGAGCAGGGCCGGACCTTTGCCGGCCAGCAGGGTTTCCTTCTGGCGCTCGGTGGCATCGGCCACGGCCAGCGGGTTGTAGCCATCGACGCGCTCGGCGTGCATCTGCTCGGGGTTGATGCCCGCGCCGATCCGCGCCACCATATCGTAGCCCATGGTTTCGCCGTTGGTCTGGCCGCCCATGCCGTAGTGGTTGTTCATGATGTTGAAGAGGACTGGAGGGGAGCCGAACTCGTCGTCCCACAGTTCGCGGTACTGGTCCATCGCCGACATCCAGAAGCCTTCCCAAACCGGGCCGCAGCCCAGCGAGGCATCACCAATGTTGGCCACCACGATACCCGGCTTGCGGTTGATCAGCTTGAACATGGCCGAACCGACGGAAATATCGCCCGATCCGCCGACCAAAGCGTTGTTGGGCATGGAGCCGAACGGGATGAAGAAAGCGTGCATCGAGCCACCCAGCCCCTTGTTGAATCCCGTCTGGCGGGCAAAAATTTCGGCCAGCGTTCCGTAGAGAACAAAGTCCTCGGCCAGATCCTTGACGCTCTCGTGCGAACCATCCTTGACTACGCCAACGGTTGCGCCATCGAAGAACCCGTCCATGATGGTGTTGAGCTTGTCGTCGTCGAGCTTGGAAACGGCGGAAAGGCACTTGGCCAGAATCTCGCCGTGCGAGCGGTGAGACCCGAAGATGTAGTCGTCGGTATCGAGGTTGGCGGCCTGTCCGACTGCGGCGGCTTCCTGGCCAATCGACAAGTGAGCCGGGCCGGGGTGGTTGTATTCCATTCCCTCGTAGGAACCCTGTACCTTGATCTGGTTGAGCATGGTTTCAAACTCGCGGATCACGAGCATGTCGTAGTACATCTTGACCAGACGCTCTTTTCCGTATTTTTTCTCTTCCTTCTTGTAGTCCGATTTATACTGCATCACCGGAATCGGTTTGAAGGTAATCTCTCCCGCCTTGCGGGTCTCTTCGGGACATATCACTTGTGTTTTTGGCATTTTTCTACTCCTCGTTAAATCGGGCTTCGCCCTCGTTTAAACACTGCGTTCGTTAAAACGGCCTTGCGGCCTGGTTAAAAACGGAATCCGACTTGAACGGCTTCAACGATTTCAACGGTTTCAACGACTCCTCCTAAAATTGAAACATCGTACTTCGAATCACTTCACCGACCGTCGGGTGCGGGAAGACGATTTCCTGGATATCCTCAACTCTCAGCTCGGACTCGATCATTGCGGCCACACCCCAGATGATTTCCGAGCAAATCCCACCAAATATGTGCAACCCGAGAAGCACGCGGGTATCGGCATCAATAACTACCTTCACCTGGCCTGGGCCTTTCTTTCCGTTTTCGGCAAGGAAGCGGCCGCTCACAAGCAAAGGCAGCGAAGCGCTTTCAACCTTGTGGCCGGCCTCTTTTGCCTGCTCT
>DAOUQA010000209.1 GCA_030625905.1 Kiritimatiellales bacterium
GGAAACAGCTATGTCGGCTCCGAGGTCTTTGTGAACAAGCGCTTGAACGACTTCTACGACAACGTAGACCGCGCCGAATATTCCGCCGACCTCTACCGTGCCCGACTCGGCAACTCCCCGTTCTATCTCCAGAGCGAAAACACCATTGCCCACCTCGAACGGGTCTATGCCTCGACCAATGCCACGCCAAGCTACGACTCCGCACGCATCGACTCCGCCAATACGCTCTACCTGCCGCAGCGTTATGGCTTCCTCAGCCTCGTCCCGCGCGTCGGCTACCGCGCCACCTACTATTCGAAAACCGACGGAGGCAACGACGAGCTGCGCCATATTCCCGGGGCGGGGCTGGAGGTCTCGTTCCAGGCCACGAAAATCCTCTCGGAGCGGGAGCGCTGGTACGGCAGGGGTCTGCGCCACAAGATCGAACCCTATGCCGATTATATCTACGAGAATTCCTCGAGCTCCACCAACAATCTCCCCCAGTTCGATGACATCGATGAACTCATGGATGAAAACAAGGTGCAGATTGGCTTGCGCAATGTGCTGCAGACTAGGCGCGATGACCGCTTGGCTCGTTTCATCGATCTCGATCTCTATACCTACTACCTCGTCGACAAAAATGGCGCCGAGGATGATTTTGAGTTTCTCCATATCGACGCGCGCATGCCGCTGACCAAGCGTACCATGGTCGACCTAGAGGGAGTGTACGACTGGTATGCCGGCAAGGTTCCTGAATTCATTACGCGCATCTCCCACGAGCATGAGAACATGATCGTTTCGCTCGAACACTTCTACGAGGATGGCGAGCGTTCGCTATGGACCCCGCGCATTGATCTGTTCCCGAGGGGCGATACCTCGATCGAAGCCTATGGCCGCTACGACGATAGCGACAACGATCTGCAGGAAATCGCTGTGATTGCCTACAAGAACTTTTGCTGCATGCGCTATGGTCTGGGCTATCACATCTATGACGACGGCGAGCAGCGCGTAATGTTTTCCATCGGTCTCTCCGCCTTCCCTGAAGCCCGGCTCGCCAGTGGCCTCTAGGGCGTATTAATACAACGTAGTCATTATCAATGGAGGGTTGCCGTTCTCAGCGACCATGGCAGCGCGGACGCTGCCCCTCCAAGGGCCAAGGAAGGAAAGCGTTCTTTGCAGGGGAGAGGCTTTGATGAGAGGCACGTCCTACACCGATTGGTCGAGGGGTTTCAACAAGCATAGAACGCCTTGGAGCCGTTCTACTGCCTACTTCCGAAGCACCTTTAACGAGCTGATGGCGCCGGTGAAGCCGGTGGTAGTGGCGGTTTTATCACGATGTAACGGAGCGGGCAGGGTTTTATGCTCGCCGATCCGGATGCGGTAGTCTTCCCCGATAAGCGGCGCTTGTAATGGGGAAATCGCCACATGCACACGGTTGAGGATAAGGATCGCCATGTCCGGATTAACTTTCAGCTCGATGGTCACCCACTTGTTCAGGCACTCGGTAATTCCGTTCTCGGGACGTTCCTTGAGGATGATCGTCGAGTAGTCGGTGTGGATGGCCGCATGGACGGCACCATCCTTGATATAGATGGCATATCCGTTTTCATCATCGCCCTGCGACATGACCAAGCCGTTGCTTATTGCGAACAGCCGGACGGTTGCGACCCAGCCGCTGCCGTCGGGGTCGAGCAGTGAACTATGCGGAATGTCGAGTCTTTGCCCATACTCGAACATCAGTAAGATCCGTTTGTCATTATTGGTTATAGTGCCGAGGTCACCTATGGGCACATAGAGTGGGTAGAGCGTCTTGTTTGGAATCAACCCGTTCTCTATCCGCTGGAAATCAAGATTGAGCATCAGCCCCTTCGGTAGGGGGCTGCCCGCCTGCGCGCCGATGGCCAGCACCGCAATGAAAGTTGCCAAGGTTTTTTTTAATGCTGCGTGCATGTGCCCTATCTTCTTTCTAAACGAACGTGTTCTAGGTAAAAATATAGTGGAGTCAGACGGGGTTGGAAAGCGGCATTTACCAGCGAGGATGGACTTGTCGTAGACGGAGCATCTTGCTCCGTTGGGTTGAACGACGCGCGTTGAAGAATCTATCGGAGCAAGATGCTCCGTCTACGAATGAATGACCTCCAAAACGAGCGGCGGGGGCTCGACGGGATCGGGGGAAACCTCGAAGGCGGATTCTAGCAGTTGGGAAAGTTGCATTTCGTCCTCGTGTCCGTTGGAGTGGATGATGCAGAGCGGTTCACCTTCTTCGACGGGTTCGCCGATTTTCTTGAGATCGGAAATGCCGACGGCGGGGTCGATGGTGTCGGTAGTCTTGGCACGGCCCGCGCCGAGGAGGAGCGATGCGCGGCCGATGGCTTCGGCGTCGGCCTTGGCGACGTAGCCGGATTTCGAGGAGGGCAGGGGAATTTGTTTTTCCGCAGCTGGAAGTCTGGCGTCGAGGTTGCCGCCGTGGCAGGCAACCATTTCACGGAAGGTTGAAAGGGCGGAGCCGTCGCGGAGCTTCGATTCGACCATTGCATGTAGGGCGGGATCCGAGACCCCGCCGCCGAGGTCATGGACTTCGGCTACAGATCCGGGAGCACCGATCCCGGCTACAGCTAACATGCGGGACGCGAGTTCAATCGTAAGACCCTGGGAATCTTCGGGGCCTTGGCCGTTCAAGATGTCGAATGATTCCCGGATTTCGAGGGCGTTGCCGACGGTGCGGCCGAGGGGTTGGTTCATGTCGGTGATGAGTGCGGTAACTTTCTTGCCCATCGCTGTTCCCGTATCGACCAGTCCCTGTGCCAACAAACGGGCATCGGCGATATTTTTCATGAAGGCACCGGAACCGCATTTGACGTCGAGCACGAGGGCATCGATCCCTTCGGCCAGCTTCTTGGACATGATGCTCGATACAATCAGCGGGATGGAGGGGACGGTGGCGGTGACATCGCGCAGGGCGTAGAGTTTTTTGTCGGCGGGGGCGATTTCGGCGGTCTGGCCGATCATGGAGCAACCGCAGGTTTCGAGGGTTCGAAAAAATTCGGATTCGTTTAGGCCAACGCGGTAGCCGGGAATGGATTCAAGCTTGTCGAGCGTGCCGCCGGTGATGCCGAGGCCGCGCCCGGAGATCATGGGAACCGTTGCTCCGCAACTCGCTGCGAGCGGGGCAAGCGGGATGGATATCTTGTCGCCGATGCCGCCGGTGGAATGCTTGTCGACCTTGGTGCCGGGAATGCGGTTTGGGTCGATGACCTTGCCGGATTCCATCATGGCGGCGGTGAGGTCGGCGGTTTCGCGGGCATTCATGCCGTTGAAATAGATGGCCATGGCCAGTGCGGACATCTGGTAGTCGGGGATAGATCCGTCGGTATAGCCTGCGATAAAGTCGCGTATCTCCCTGGTGTCCAGCTCTGCACCGTCCCGTTTCTTTTCAATGATCCATTGGGGTAGCATCAAATGAGGATACGCGTGTAGGTGGAATCAGGGCAACGCCAAAAGCAGGAACAATCCGGATTGTATTTTCGTTCTTCCCTAGTTATTACATTATGCGCATATGCGCATAATGTAGTAACCATGAAAACCAGAATCTTGCCGTTGTGTCTGATTGACGGACTATTTGCTACGGCTGAGGATGGGATAGAAGATGATGCGCGGGCAGATGAAGACTGAAACGAGTGCGATCATCAGGCCGACCCATCCCTTTGTGGATGCTACGAAAAGGAACGGCAGGATAACGGCCATGCCGAGCAGCATCCAGAGGGTGAGCAG
>DAOUQA010000093.1 GCA_030625905.1 Kiritimatiellales bacterium
AGCTTGAGCAGCTTGCCAAAAACATATTTCTGACGCTCCACCGAGTTTGCGGCATCGACTTCATTGAAAGCGTTTTGCTGTAGGTAGGTGGAATCGACATATTCCGATTTCAGGTAGAGCACGAAGTCGTCGATCGAGGTACCTTCCTCACCGATCACCTTCATCATCTGATTCACTTCGTTTCCGTTGCGCAGCACCTCGCGGGCAAAGGCGACGTCATCTTCGTTTACGACGCTCGGATATTTGCTCCAGCTGTCGATCGGGTCGATGGCCGGGTAGCGGCGGGCGTCGGAGCGGGCGCGGGAGAGTCCGTGGAAGGCTCCAACCACCTTGAGGGTCGCCTGCGTTACCGGTTCCTCGAAGTTGCCGCCAGCCGGGGAAACCGTGCCGCCGATGGTGACGGAACCTACCGAGCCATCGTTAAGGCGAACCACACCGCCGCGCTCGTAGAACGAGGCGATTACCGATTCAAGATAGGCCGGGAAGGCTTCTTCCCCGGGAATTTCCTCCAAGCGACCGGACATTTCGCGCAGAGCCTGCGCCCAGCGGGAAGTGGAGTCGGCCAGCAACAGGACATCGAGTCCCATCTGGCGGTAGTATTCGGCCAGCGTCACACCGGTGTAGACCGATGCTTCGCGGGCGGCCACCGGCATCGAACTGGTGTTGCAGATGATCAGTGTGCGTTCCATTAGGCTCTTGCCGGTACGCGGGTCGGTTAGTTCCGGGAATTCACGGAGGGTTTCCACCACCTCGCCAGCGCGCTCGCCGCAGGCCGCGATGATTACGATGTCTACTTCCGCGTTGCGGGAAGTGATCTGCTGGAGAACGGTCTTGCCGGCGCCGAACGGACCCGGAATGCAGTAGGTTCCGCCTTTGGCCACGGGGAAGAACGTATCAACGATGCGTTGCTTGGTAGCCATCGATTCGGTCGGCCGCATGCGCTCGGAGTAGCACTTGATCGGCATCTTGACTGGCCAGGTCTGCATCATCCTGGCCTCGACCGCATTCCCTTTGTCATCTTTTAGGACAGCAACGATCTCTTCGACGGAATACTCGCCGGCAGGCGTCACCTTTTCAACCGTCCACTTGCCGCGCAGGCCGAAAGGGACCATTATGCGGTGTTCAAACATGCCTTCGGGCACGATACCAATGGTGTCGCCCGCCACGACGGTGTCACCCTTGTTCAGTTTCGGGGTGTAGGCCCACTTGGTATCGCGGGGTAGGGGCTTAAGGTATTTCCCGCGCTGCAGGAAGAAGCCGCACTCTTCGGCCAGGGCGGGAAGGGGGTTTTGCAGGCCATCGAATATCTGGGTCAGCAACCCCGGCCCGAGTTCCACGGAAAGCAGGTCGCCGGTAAATTCGACCGGGTCGCCAACCTTCAGGCCGACGGTATCTTCGAAGACCTGCAGTTCGGCGCTGTTGCCGCGTATGCGGATGACTTCGGCCTTCAGTTTCAAGTCGCCGATGCAGGCGTAGGCCACTTCGTTCTGGATAATGGGGGTGTCAAACTCAACCTTCAGCAGGTTGCCGTTCACCCCGATGATTCTACCGATGTTTTTGCTCATAATCTGTTCTCCGTGAAATCAGTCCGCACTGCTTTGCGTTTTCTTGCGTTCTTTTGCGGTAAATTAAAGCTACTGTTTCTCAGCAACGAGGCTGGATGCCTCGTCTATAGTTCCCTCTTTTTCCGTATTTGCCGTGATGACGGCCTCAAGTTTTTCCTTGCCGGTATGTACATTCATGCGGTTCCAGCGCTCGACGATCTTTAGCTGGATCCCGTAGGCCAGCACCTTTTCGAAACCGAAGGGATCCAGCCCAACCAGCTCCTCGGCCAGTTTCCAGCGCGCGCGGTCGAGCGACTCTTCGACCTCCAGCGGATCGTTGCGGGTAAAGGCATCCGTTACGAGCACCTCGATCTCGCCGCTGAATCCGTCGTGGGGCTGGAGATATTCCTTGAAATCGACGCCAAGCTTTTGACCACGCATACGGACCACGCCGTTGCGAAGCTGGGTTTCAATATTGTCCCAGGTCTTGCAAAGCGGACAGGAGGCAACGTCTGGATCCTGAAGCAATACCCGGCGGAGAATATCCGCTTCGTGCCCGGCGACCCATTGTGCGCAGTTGTCAGTATATTCCTCGGTGGAGAAAGGGGGTTCGTCCCCGATCTGGAGGTGTGGCAAGCTGGCAACAAGTGAATAGTAGGCCATCGTGTCTTCCGGTTATTTGGAAATCTGTTCGCGAGCCACGGCGCTGACCGTCTTGGCGAGCTCTGGGCGAAGAAAAGCGGCCAGGGCATTGGCGACTGCCTCGCCGGTATAGTCGAGATAGACATTCTTCTTCTTGAAGCCCACCTTGAAGCCGCTGAGGATTTCGGAGTCGGAAACCAGTTTGATTTCCTGGCCGGATTTCTTGGCCAGTTCCGCGCAATACGTGGCAAGGGCGGCCTTGTCGTTTTCACTGACGGACAGTTCGATGTCATCGCTTCCCTGCTCAACAACGCTGGAAACCATCTTTTGGAGCAGATCGCCTGATAAGGCTTTATCCACTTCCTTGCCGAGCACTTCGGCAACCACCTTTTCGCAACCCTGGCCAACGGTGATCAACAGGTCGCGTGCGGCTTGTTCGAGGGTCTTGACCGAGCGTTCCGAAAAAGCATCCGATTCGTTCTTGGCCTTCAATAGCGACTCGTATGCCTTTTTTTCCGCCTCGGCCACGATTTTTGCGGCCTTTTCCTTGGCCTGGGAAATGATGGTGTTGGCCTGTTCGTCGGCCTTTTCAACCCCTTCCTTTTGAATCTGTTCGATCAAATGCTTCAGTTCTTCAGCCATGGTTTTTCTCCGGATTTTTCACTAAAAAAGAGCAAATAGTGTAGTTGAATAAAGGGGGCTTGCAAGCCTTCTACTCAAATACCAGTTGCTTCAACAGTTGCAGCATGATCTCCCCTGTGGTTTGAAGACTCTCCGCACTGATGCTTTCCATGTTGTCGGCCTCGGTGTGCCAGTAGTCGTTTTCTCCGGGTACGGAGCCAAACTTAAAGTCGATAATATCGATGGCCGGGATCCCGATTCCAAGGAATGGGACGTGGTCGTCGGTGATCGACATGCCCCGTGACAGCGAAAAACGGCCGCGGTGACCGGTGGCATGGGCGGCATTGAGCACCTCCTTCACCAAGGCGCTGGAACTATTTGCAGGGATGGTAAAATGCAGATCCTTGTCGCCAACCATGTCGAGCAGCACCATCGACTCCACCTTCTTGTGGGTACCCGATTCAACCAGCTGCGCGGCCAGTCGGCGGCTACCATGTAGCCCGTCGCCCGGAATGTAGTGGGCGATTCCCTCCTCGCCGTCGAAGAATGCAAACAGGATTCCGGCATTCGGCTCCTGCGGCGCAAGTATCCGCGCCAATTCCAGCAGCACGCCCGTGCTTGATCCCGAGTCGTTTGCCCCCTGGAAATTATCGATGCCCGGCATTGTATCGAAGTGCGAACCAAGGATGATCCATCGGTCGGCCTTGCCCCGAATCTGGCCAATCACATTGTGGAAGGTTTTTTTGCCCTCCGGCGTCATGTCTGTAAAGGTGTCGATCTTGGCCTCGATACCGAAACTTTCCAGACGTTGGAAGATATGCTCCGCCGCCTTCCGTCCACCGGGTGTCCCCGCATCGCGCGGGCTGAACTCTACCAGTGCATCCACCTCAGCGAAGGCGCGTTGCCCGTCGAAAGCGGGCAGTTCGGTATTCTCCGGTTGGCAGCCAAGCAAGAGAGAAGCGCAGGCGAAGAGGAAAGGATATTTTAGAATAGAGAGGCACCTATACGCAGAGTAACGCTTGAACCACTCGCCTTGCTCGTTATTTGCTTTATAAATTATCAATTGCATAGCTCATGGCCTCTCGCTGGTCGGGGAAGCGTTGCTACGCTGTGGTTTGGAAGATTGGTGTAGGAACGCTTCACCCCGTAGGGGAAAGCGTTGATCTGTCGCGCCTTGGTTCTATAAAACGAAGAAGTCATCCTTAACGTAGTGCCTTTCTAGACGGATTGTTTGTTTCGGGCATTAGAGGTCAATGGTTTGGGTTAGAAGGTATGGCCCTCCATTCGCGTCGTCGCGATACACTTCCACCCAGCAACTGCGTTTCCCTACCAGAAACTTGAGAAAGGTGCTTGGCGCACCCGTGTCCCCGAGTCCCCGGGAATGCCCGGCGTCGAGCTGCCACAACCCGTTTATGTTTGAATAGGAAAAGGTATGTGTATGCCCGCAAATGTAGGCGGTCACTTTGTGTTTGCGCAGGAGCTGCTGGAACCGGTGGCTGTTTTCCGGATGGGCATTCAGGCTATCCCCTTGGTGCCGGTGTCTTCCGTTATGGTAGTCGGGAATCGATAGGATGGGCTCATGGCCGAAGACGAACACTACCGGTTTAGTGTTTTCCTCCAGATCCGTCTTGAGCCACAGGTAGAGCGGCGTTGTGATATCCCCATTGCTTCCCGTGTCCGATTGGCCGTCGTAGTACTCGTTGAGTACTACGAAGTGGGCATTTTTATAATCAAAGGAATACGTGGTTTCCTCGCCGTTGTCCGGGCCGCTCCGAACAAGACCTTGAACGTCCGGCCGTCCCTGATTTCGCAACCAATCCATGTCCTCTGGCGTTTCGCTCTCGTGGTTGCCAACCACCGGATACCACGGGTAGTCCTCGCCAAGGACTTTCTTGATCGTATCCGAGACCTGCTTCGGCGGATCAATATCGCCGGGGCTTACCATGAAAGCCCCTTGGCCAACGGCCTTGATCGCTTCGCACGTCCCAAGAAAAAACTCCGACGACTGGTGTTCCGGTCCCGCGAAATTGCGCATATCCGCTGTCGCGATGAAGGAAAATCCGGCGTTCCTTGTTGATGCGTGCCCCTTTTCCTCGCCTGAGCAACCCGCCAAGACAAGTCCTGCAGCCACAACGGCAAGCGAACTCATACCCTCCTCAAAAAACTTTCGGCAGATAAAACGAATGAGGGTTTCATTGGTTCTGGAGGGGCAGCGTCCCCGCTGCCTTCGGTGGAACGGATCTCCGCTCGTGCGCGGGGTCGACGAGGCCGTCGCCCCTCCAAAGAAAGTAAAGGGGTCGATCCAATATTTTAATGTTTTTTGACGTTTCATAATCATACTATCCGCTTCTATATGCTGACTACTTTGTCCGACTCGTTAATTAGATCGTACAGATCCTGCATTGTCGAAAGCGGGCACATTTCCGATCCCTCGGAATTCCGGATCTTGAGACAACTGCCGCAGGCAAGGATTTCGCCTCCTGCATCGGCATATGACTGCATCTGCTCCGTCACGTTGAACTTCTCCGTACCGAGAGTCTCGCATTCAACACCTTTGGCCAGAAGGAATATCTTTACGCTATCGCCTTGTTTGAGTGCAAAGACACCAAGGCGGAATGCATTCCAAATGTTTTCCGCTTCATCGGAGTAGACCACTATACCAAGTTTCATTTTTCATGCCCTTTCAGTTCAGAAGGAGGGTCGAATCTGTAACAAACACATTCTTGTCCAACCCCCTGTCAATGTCAACGGCGTCCACCTTCGCAAGCTGCTACGCCCAGTTCCAAGCATGGGGGACTCTCACGCAAAGGCACAGAAGGTTGGTTTTTTGTGCGCGTTGCCCCACTAATAAATGACCCCGTAGAGGTGCGGAAGTGGAGGAGAAGAGAAGGGGTCACGTATTAATAGGTGCTTCAAAACGAAACCACTCTGCTTTTCCCTTTCTTTAGGTCTATCTGCGTCAATTTATCGCCATATCGGACTACGCATGGCTTGCCTGCGAGGGAATGAATGACCGCGTTCAAAAGCGTTCCGTCCCGCCATTCCATATCCACAATAAACCCGCCGCGCGCTTTCAATCCTTTCACCGAACCGGTTGCCCACTCCTGCGGCAAGGCCGGCAATAAATCGATCGTGCCGGTATGGCTTTGAAGAAGCATTTCGGCGATTCCTGCCGTGCCGCCAAAATTACCATCAATCTGAAAAACCCGACCTCGCGTGTTGTAATCATCCATCAGATTCGGAAAGCTGTTCAGAGCGACCAGCCTGCGAATATAAAAACGGGCCTGTTCCGAATCGCCCAGCCTCGCGAAGAAACTGGTTTTCCATGCACTGCTCCAACCAATATCCCCGGCGAATCCGCGTTGTTCCAGTGTTTTCCGGGCAGCAGCGAACAGCTTTTCATTGTCCGGCCGAATGGTCGAGAACGGGTGCAGCCCCAATAGGTGCGAAACGTGCCTGTGCTGCGGTTCTTTTTCTTCATAATCCTCAATCCATTCCTGGAGGGTTCCATCCGCGCCGATTTTCATTGGCGGCAGTCTTTTCAAGGCGCTCTCCAGTTCACCCCTGAACGCGGCGTCCACATCAAGGGTTCCCGATCCCTCGACCACCGCCTCAAGCACCACCCTGACGAGGGTTGTGTGATACGTCGATCCGCGTGTTATGCGGGTGGGTGCCTTCGTTTCCGGGTGGATGTACTGGTTTTCAGGCGATGTCGACGGGACAACCACAAGATATCCGTCCTTGTCTTCCTGCATGTAGTCGATCAGGAACCGCGCCGCGCCCTTGATGATGGGATAGGCCTTTTCCTTCAGGAATTCTTCGTCTTGCGTGAATTCATAGTGGCGCCACAGCGTCATCGCCATCCAGCACCCCGCGAGCGGATCGAGAAATCCGTTCTCGAACTGCGACTTCGGCGTCGATCCCGCCCCCGTCGTCCGCCCGAACGGATTGGTGGAGGTGTAGACGATCCAGCCGTCCGAATCGTAGAGTCTCCGTGCGGATACCTTCCCCTTTTCGGCCACCAGCTCAAACCAGTCGAAGAGGGAATCGCCCATCTCCGAAAGGTTGCATAGGTCCATCGGCCAGTAGTTCATCTGGAGGTTGATGTTGAGGTGGTAGTCCGACTCCCACGGCGCCCACATGCTGGGGTTCCAAATCCCCTGCAGGTTGGCGGGCAACCGACCCGGCCTGCGCGAACTGGCCGCCAGCAGATAGCGGCCGTATTGGAAATAGGTAGCCACCAGCCCCGGGTCATCCGCCCCTTTCTTCAGCGCAACGATACGCCGATCCGTCGGCAGGGCATCGTTCCCCGACGCGCCGAGATTCAGTGCCACCCGGTCCATGATGCCTCGGTGCTCCTGCACATGGTCGGCCTTGATCTCCCCCCATGTCCTGCCCATCGCCCGTGCGACAAGTTCCGATGCGGTTTTGCCGGGATCGATCGACCGGTCGAAATCCAGCTTTTGCAGATTATAGTCCGTTGCCGCTGAAAAAAGAAAAAGCACCTCGTCCGCGTTTTCAACCAGCACCCGGTTGTCGCCAACCTTGACCACGCCCCCCTTGGATTTGGCGTAGAGCCGTCCCGCAAACTTCATATGTCCGCCGCCGGGGCCGGAGCCGCCCGGGTTGTCGTCCACCGCATCGGGCGCTTCGATATCGACAATCTGCCCGTCCATGGCGAGCACTCCGTCCTGTACGGTCAGCACCATATCCTTTTCCCGTGCCAGCGTCGCCGATACATTGATTGAATCCGGCGTGTCCGCCGAGAGCCGGACGGCAATCACATCATCAATGGCGGAGATCAGAATCTCTCGCTTATAAGCAACCCCGCCGACCGAGTACGTCACCGAGGCAATTCCCCGGACAAGATCCAGATCGCGGCGGTATTCCGTAACATCGGAGCCGTGTTTGAAGTCGAGTAACAAGTCGGCGAGCGGCTCATACGATCGGAACGAGGTCGGTTTCTTGACCATCGCCTTGTGGCCGAACGTATTCGCCTCGGCGGTCTTTCCTTTAAGAACCATATCCTGCAGTTTCTTCAGGGTTTCCTTGAAATTGTCCGGGTACGTGTCGAACGGTTCACCCGCCCAGAGGCTTTCTTCATTCAACTGGAGGCGCTCCTTCTGAACACCGCCAAACACCATTGCGCCCATGCGTCCGTTGCCCAGAGCTAGGGCCTCGCCCCACTTCCTGGCTGGCTGCTCATACCAGAGAGTTGTTTCTGATGCGTACGAGTATAGGGGTAGTAAATTTATGCCGATAAGTAATGCTGTAATATAAGGTTTCATTATTAGGATCCTTTCAAAGGGAGTCATTCAATAATTATCAAAGCGAACGATTAGGGTTTTATCCCTCCTGCCTCCCTGAACCTCCAAAATCCATTGCAAAAAAAAGGGGGGTGGTCTGAACCGGATACATAGGTAACAAAAAAAGGGGTCAGCCTGTGATTTAAAAGTAAAAGGGGTCAGCCTGTGATTTTTAG
>DAOUQA010000108.1 GCA_030625905.1 Kiritimatiellales bacterium
AAACCTTCAGCAAGCTCGAAACACAGCTCATCCTCCCGTTTACCATTGGCCCGCACACCATCACCCCCAAGCTTGTTGGCGGAAGCAGCTTGGGAACCGATCTGCCCTTCTATGCATTGTTCGACATGGGTGGCATCGACAGCTTTGCAGGCTATGCCCCCTACCAGTTGCGCGGAAACTACTACGGCATCGGAAGTCTTGGTTACCGCTACGAGCTGGGCAAACTACCCCCCACCCTCGGCAATGGCCTCTTTGCAATGGCACGTGTCGACGCAGGGAACGCATGGTTTAGCGGAGCCGATGTCCGAATCAAAAACCTCGACTATGGTGCCCTGATTGGATTGGGAGCCGACACCCTCGTTGGTGCCTGCCAGATTGCCGTGGGAAAAGCTGAAAGCACAACCGTGCGCTTCTATTTCCAGATCGGCAACACGTTCTAGCCAAGGTCATCTCCGATGATGAGTAATGATGGCGCTTGGATGTTCTTTAACTTTGGAAAACCGTTGGCGGATTTCTTCCAGCGTGCCGGGCGGCAGAATACCGATCCCCCAGTCGTTGGCATCGAGGGAGGCCGTCCAATGCCCGGAAGCCGTTCCATTGTATTGAATGGAGTCGGGATCGGACTATTCGTGCCGAAGCGCTTCGATCGGATCCATTAGCGCGGCACGACGGGCGGGATAGATTCCAAAGACCACCGAAACCGTGACTGACACAGTGAAGGCAATGGCAAAGGCCGGGAAAGTCAGCACGGTTTGCACCTCCGTCGCAGCGGTGATCATAAGCGGAATGAGCGCGCCGAACACCAAACCGATCATGCCGCCGGAGAGCGAGAGGATGAGGGTCTCCATCAGGAACTGCATCACGATATCGGCGCGGCGTGCACCGAGCGCACGGCGAATACCGATCTCGCGAGTGCGTTCGCTAACGGTGGCCAACATAATGTTCATGATACCGATTCCGCCGACGATCAGCGAGATCGCCGCAATGGAACCGAGTACGATATTGAACAGTCGGCGGGTCTCGCGCGCCTGCCGGATAAGTTCAAACGGAACGACGATGCTGTAGTCCTCGGCCTTGTGGTTTTTGCGCAGGATGCGCCGGGCGGCATCGACCGCGCGAACGACGTTTTCCTGCTTATCAATCGTGAGGATGAGTTCATGAATTTCTATCTTTTCGAACGTGCCGCCACCTTCCGACCATTGCGCGAAGAGATCCCCACGCTTATTCAGGTAGGTGCGCAGCGGAATGTAGACATTTTGATTTTCGCCTTCAAGCCACAGCTCGCCCTTCGGCGGCAACTCGCCTTGGGCAATGTCGCCAGCGATGCCGACCACGGTGTAGGCATCGTGATCGATACTCAGCGTTTTCCCGAGGGGGTCGTAGCCCGCAAAAAGAATACGTGCCAAGCGGGAGCCGATGACGCAAACCGGAGAGCCAAACTCCATATCAGAACCCGTAAGGAACCGCCCGCGCATCATGCGGTAGTGCTGCACACGCAGGAACCACGGTGTAGTAGCAATCACATCCGTCTGGAGCTTGCGGGCCTTGTACTGGACATCGTAGCGCAGCACTTTCATCGGAGTGCTTGCTTCGAGATTCGGAACATACTGGGAAAACTGCTGGGCATCCTCGTAGGTCAGTCCGTAGGTGGCGATCATGTTGCGCGAGGAGGTGATCGAGTTTTCATCCTTGGGGACCTTGACGCTTTTGATGAGGATGTTGTTGCTGCCCATGCGCTGAATCTTTTCCTGGATCTCGCGGTTGGCACCCTCGCCCACGCTGAGCATGGCCACCACTGAACAGACCCCGAAGATGATGCCGAGCATCGTGAGTCCGGCGCGCAGCTTGTACTGGCTAAGGTTCTTTACCGCCAGCTTCACCATTCGCGTTAGAGGCATGGTGGTCATGGCTTCGAAGCTCCATTCCAGTCGTTGGAAATAATTTCCCCATCGCGAAAGCACACCACGCGCTGGGCGCGGTGCGCAATATCGTCGTCGTGCGTCACCATCACGATGGTCTTGCCTTCGGCGTTGAGCTCATCGATCAGCTCCAGGATCTCGTGACCGGTCTTTGTGTCGAGGTTGCCGGTAGGTTCGTCGGCCAGCATCAGGATCGGATCGCATACGAGCGACCGCGCAATGGCCACGCGCTGTTGCTGGCCGCCAGAAAGCTCCATCGGCTTATGCTTCAGCCGATCGGCCAAACCCATGCGTTCCGCCAACACCACCGCCCGCTCGGCGGCTTCGGCCTCGGATACGCCTTGATAGAACAAAGGCACCTCAATGTTTTCGAGCACGTTGAGCTGGGGAATCAGGTTATAGGACTGGAAGATAAAGCCAATGCGCCGTGAACGGATATCGGAAAGCTGGTCATCGGAAAACTGTGAAATATTTTCACCGCCGAGCAGATAGTCGCCACCGGAAAGAGGGTCGAGACAGCCGAGCAGATTGAGCAGGGTCGACTTGCCGGAGCCCGATGCCCCCATGATCACGGCATATTCTCCGGAAAATATCTGCAAATCGATTTCCCGCAAGGCCACCACCCGCAACGAGCCATTCACATACTCCTTAGAGGCGCCCTTAAGCTCGACAATCGGAACCATGGCTTCTCCATTTGCGATTGTTGATTTTTGAATGCCGATTTGCAGGAAAGGACTCGGGTGCGGATTTTTTTATTAGACAGGATAACAGGATGGACGGGATTTCAATCCATTCGATCAAACCCACGAAGGTGTAGTGTGTGCTTCCATTCCGATGGAGCACGCATCGTTCGGGTGAAACACGATGCGAGGAAAGCGTGCTCCCGCAGACGGAAAGCACGCACCACACAGCCAAGGGGTTTTGTAAGTTCCTCATCCTATCGAAGAAACCTGCTGTTTGTCTTGTTACAGTATGTTGCTACCATGAAAATCATCTAAAACCTCAAAATTGCACCTATTCCTCTTCCTTTTTAGATTCCTCGGAAAGTGGGCTTTTCTTCAATTGAGTATCGGCTTCGAGTGCCACCTCGGCGTACAGCAACAGCTTCTCGTCTTCTTTCAATCCCTGGATAATTTCAATGTTGTGCGTGTTGTATTTCCCGATCCCGACCTCCCGCAGCTCCTTGCGACCGCGCTTGACCACATAGACGAAATGCTTTTCCTCTTCGGATACCACCGATTGAATCGGGACATACAGCACGTCGCGCAGCTGGTCGGTAACGATCTCAACCGTGGCCGACATTCCGGGCTTGAGTTGCGCCTCCGGCTGCGTGGACACATCGATCATGATTGTGTAGGTCTTCACCCCGGAGCTAAACCAGTTCTGGGAGTCCGGCACGGCGCTAATCTTCTCCACCCTACCGCGCAGCAATACCCCGGGAACGGCATCCAGAGAGGCCACCGCCTCCTGCCCCATCTCCACCTTGTCGATCATCGCTTCGGGAATACCCACCTTGATATCCCACGCGCTTAGATTCGGATACGACAGGATTTTCTGCCGAAAATTAATGTTCGCGCCCTTTTCGATTTTCACGCCACGGCGCTCGTTGGGATAAAACACCTGTCCTTCGAAGTCGGCATAGATCTTGGTATTGGCAAACTGTTCCTTCCGGGTCACGAGTTGGTTTTTCTCGATTTCAAGCCGCGTTTTTTTCGACTCGATCGCCGCTTCCTTGCTTAGTGTATTCGACGAGATTGTTTTCTTAAGCCGCTCCAATTCCGACTCGGCCTTAGCCACTTCGTTCTTCAATTCCTTAAGCTGCTTTATACTCGTATAGTTTTTGAGGATTTCCAGATCCGTAGCCTTGTTGCGCACTTCGATTTCCTTGCGTTGGACACCGAGCTTGTCCGAATCCAAATCCTGCTGGTTCGAGTAGCCTTTATCAAAAAGCTCCTGCGTGCCCTCCAACTCACTACGGGCCTTTTTCAACTCCTCATCGGCCAGCATGACATCCGACTCCGCCTTGAGCACCATTTGCGGATATTCAGCCTCGGTGTATTTCTTCAGATCCAATCTTGAGATTTCGATTTTCAGTGCTGCGTTCTCCAGATCGGTGGCATCCTTGAGTTTGGCAATTTCCAGTGTTTCCTGAGCGGTCATCAATCCCGCCTCGGCTTCGGCCACGTCGGATTGCTGGTCAAGAAATCGCTCCATCAGCTCGCTGGACTCCAACTCGACAATCAGCTGACCGTTGGTCACGTAGCTGCCATCCTCGGCAATCTCGATAATCTTCGCATCGCGGTAGGCATCGTTCATGATATCGCGGCTCGTCTTGGCTTGCAGTTCCCCGGCTTGCAGGATACTCACCACCAGATCACCACGCTGTGCCCGGCAAAAATGCGCATTGTCCGGATCGATACGATTGGCATCGTTACCGGGTTTCAAGGCCAGCGCGCCAAGCAATGCTGCGGCGACCCCTACTCCAATCTTAACGTTACGGCGTTGCCACAGGTTCTTCACTATTTCTATTTGCCTGTTCATACCACATTCCCTTCGGGTCTATTTCAAAACGTTCGATGGCGTCCCAGAAGCGCAATCGATTGATGGTGTAGTCCACCAGCGAAGCCGTGGCTTCATTGCGTGAGCTTAACAAATCGTCCTGCGCGTCAAGCAGGTCGCGCGTCAGCGCCTTGCCTTGTTTTAGCAACAGGGTCGTATTCTCCACCCGCCGCTCAGCTAACCTCACACTCAACAACCGGTTTTTATAGACGGAGCGGTTGCGCTCCAACTTGCGCCACAGGTCGCGAACCGCGCGCTCCACGTCCGACTCATCCTCTTCCAAATTCCGCTGCTCGCGTTCATACGTAATTTGCGCAATGCGATAGGCGTTGCGCTTCTCCGTCCAGTCGAACGGCAAATCCAGTCTCACTCCCAGGTTCTGGCTCACGTCGGCGCCGCTGGCACTCTCGAATTCTTTCGACACGTCGTAGCTTACATCCAGATTCGGCAAAAAGTCACGCCGCTGAATCTCCAGTTTCCGTTCTTTGTCCTCCACCCGCTGGCGCTGGGTAACCAGATCCAGACGATTCGATACCGCCGACTCCATCGCTTCTGGCAACGTGATGCCCACCTTGACCAAACCGCGACCTTCCAGCTCCTTCAGCGCGCTCGGATCAGGCTCGATATCCAGCTCTATGGGAAGCCCCAGAGTGAAACGGAAGTTGTCCAGCGCCAGTTGGTAGTCCGCCCGCGAAAAAGTCCACCGGTCGGCGGCGTTAAGTTCACTCTGGCGCGCTTGCGCGGCCTCGAAATCCGCAATGCGACCCGCCTTGGAATACGACTCGGCCTGCTCGCGGTTGGCGATGGTGCTCTCGTAGTTTTTTCGCTCGTTGGCCAACTGGTCACGTGTGCGCAGCACCGCATAATATTCTGCGGAAATATCGATCACAAAATTTTGCTGGTAGCGCTTGAAATCGCGCGCGGCGTAGACCATATCACGCTCAGCCTGACGCAACGGCTCCTTGGTAACCAGCGGCCCAAATCCGTTGAGCAGGGGCTGGACAATGCTAAAGGTAAGCGCATTGTTCGCTTCGCTCGCATCCGGATTCGTATAATAGCTCAGCATGTTTTGGCTAAAGTTCAGGCTTACCCGCGCGCCCGTAGCCAGCAGTTTGCTTACCCCAAGGCCAACATTCCCATCCACACCATTATCGCCAAAGGTTTCGGTGCTGCCGTCCTTGAAGGTGGTAAAGGATGTTCCTGCCTCCGCCGAAGCGTTGTAGTTCAGGTTAAAATCCTTCTGCACCTCGGTTAGGTTTAGTGCCTGAATGAAGAGGGCTTCCTTGCGGGTCCGGTACGACCGGCTATTGGCGATCGCAATCGCCAACGTGTCCGCCAACGAAAAGAGTTCCGCCTCCTCCGCCGTGTTGTCCCGATCCAAGAGTTCGCGGATCCGCTGTGACTCCTCGTTATCGATCGAGAAAGGAGTGGTATTTCCCAAAGCGATCCGCTGCGCCGTGCCAATATTTCCATAGGCGGCACGATCCGCCCTTTTCTCCGCATAGTCGCCGATCTTCGTACACGATGAGGCGAGAACCACCATCATGACGAAGGCACTTGGCTTGCAGTAGTTTAAAAACAAGGCCTTCATAAGAAGCAAAATACGAAGGCTAAGAGAACGAGGGCAATCAAACAAGGTTTTATCATGAAAACCCAGTAACTATCGCTATTCACAAGCCGCACCCCATGTGCTACAAACATCCGAAGGTTGGAACCGGAAGCGCGTTATGAAACAGGTACTCGTACTCATCAACTCCAAGTCCGGCGTAGGTGGCCCCTACCGCTACATCTCCGCCATCGAGAAGGTTTGGGATACGCCCGAGCACGATATCTTCTTCCAGTTTAGCCAGTCCGCCGAAGACGGGGTTGGCAAGGCGCAGCGCGCCATCGAACGCGGCACCAAGACCATTCTCGTTGTCGGGGGCGACGGCATGGTAAACTCCATCGGATGCGCCTTGGTTGGAACCGATGTACGGCTTGGTGTGGTTCCCGCCGGAAGCGGAAACGGCTTTGCCCGCCACTTCCAAATCCCACTCCACCCCGCCGATGCCGCCAGGGTACTGCTCGATGGCCGCACCCAGCGCATCGATGTCGGCAAAGCCAACGACCGGCTCTTCTTTGTGACCTGCTCCATGGCGTGGGACGGCGCACTCGTGGAGGGCTTCGAAAAACTCGGATTCCGCGGAGGGCTGGCCCCCTATATCCTGGCCGGTGCACAGCAACTGCTTGAATACAAGGCGCAGCCCTTCCATGTCGATATCGACGGCGAGCACCTCGACTTCAAACATCCGCTCATCTTTACCGTCGCCAATCTCTCACAATTCGGCAGCGACGTGCTCGTTGCTCCCGATGCCAAGGCCGACAGCGGCAACCTCGAACTGATCGCCATCGAGAAAAAGGACATGCCACTGGTCATCAGCCACATCCATCGGTTCATCGAAAAAACCTTCCACCAACACCCCCTGGTCACTAACCGTCCATTCAAAACCATGACCGTCCAGCGAAAAAACGCCTCGCCCATCCAGATCGATGGCGAGCTGATGAAGGCCGAAACGGACGTCCGCATCGAAGTGCTCCCCAGCGCCCTAAACGTTATCGTTCCCAACTAATGGAATTTTCCTATGCCCGACAACCTTTCCCCCGAGATCCAATTCATGCGCATGGCCCTGCGGCAGGCGGAGATTGCCGCCGCCGAGGGCGAGGTGCCCTGCGGCGCAGTGATCGTCAAAGATGGCGAAGTAATCGGAAAGGCGCACAACCAGACCGAAATGCTCAACGATCCCACCGCCCACGCTGAAATCCTCGCCATCACCCAGGCCACGCAAGCCGTCGGCAACTGGCGGCTCAATGATTCCGTGATGTATGTCACCAAGGAACCCTGCCCCATGTGCGCCGGTGCGCTCGTGCTCGCCCGCATCGAAAAAGTGGTCTGGGGCATGACCGACCCCATCCGAGGTGGTGCCATCTCCAAATTCCA
>DAOUQA010000186.1 GCA_030625905.1 Kiritimatiellales bacterium
ACATCTTCGCCGGGTTCGCCGATGGCGGCGATGACCTTGAGGACGTCGACGTCGGCGTCGGCGGGATAGAAGATACCGAGCACGGTACCGGCGGCGGTGGCTTCGACCTCGAAGGTCGCCTTATCGGTTTCCACCTCGCAGAGCGCCTGCCCTTCGGCGACGACATCGCCTTCGTTTACTTTCCACTCAATGATAATGCAGGACTCAACGGATTGCCCCTGTCGCGGCATTAGAATTTCAGTAGCCATAATGATTTCTCCTTTTAGTCGAATGAACCGCAGATTACTGAACATAGATTTGTGAATTTCGAAGGATTACCCCTCTTCGTTCATCAGTTCCCTGTTCGCTTATCTACATTCATCCTTTCTTTTTTAATATTCTGTTTAGCGGTTTTGATTGAGCCCTGTTCAGTCATCTTCGGTTCTTTATGCGGTTACGATCTGCACATCGACCCCAGTTAATATTTCCTTGAATTCATTGCTGATTTTATGGTCAGTGATCAGCGTGTCCACCCCATCGAAAGAGAGAATCCGCGCAAATCCCGGCTTGCCGAACTTGCTGGAATCGGAAACCACGACAACCTCATCGGCCTGCTCAGCCATCTTGTGCACCAAATCGGCGCTTTCGAGGAAATGGGCGGTGAAGCCCTGTTTCACAGAAGCGCCGTCGATTCCAATAAAGGCCTTCGACACGTGGAACCGATCGAGTGCCGCCACGGCCATCGGCCCCACAATCCCCTCTTCCGAGGCTCGGAACTCGCCGCCAACCAATGTGACGCGCAACTGCGGGTTCATACGTGCATAGGTAAGCAGCAGAGTGTTGTTGGTAACAATGTGGATATCGCGCTTGCCGAGCAGGTATTTGGCGATCAGTGCCGTGGTGGTTCCCGCGCTGATGATCACGGTGTCGCCATTCTGGATTTCCGCCGCCGCCGCCTTGGCGATGGCCGATTTGCTTTCCCGACTCCGGCGCGACCGTTCAAGAATATTGGAGTGAAAAGCCGGCAAAGCACCGCCGTGGGTACGTACAAGCACACCCTCCTCTTCCAAAGCAAGCAGATCCGTGCGAACCGTCACCGGGGTAACCCCGAACCGCTTGGCAAGGCCTGAAACACTCACGCTGCCGGCCTCCGCCAGAACCTCGAGAATGATTTCACGTCGCTCTGAAAATGTTGCGCTCATCTTCGCTTTTAGCTCCTATCCGCCTTGCTATTGCTATCGATTTCCTTTCTTTTACCCTCTGTTTTACTTTCGATCAAGTAGTTTTTGGCTTTTATTTCACCCTAAATACAGAGAAAAATCGCCTCTATTCCTTTTTTGAGAGCGTGCGTCAAATTAAACCGAACATGCTCTAGACGGATCGATCAAACCTGCTTTTGGCGGTAGGCTTCCACTTCCCAGTTGTCAATGAACTCGCGCTGGGCATCGGTCATATAGTTGATGCCTCCAAAGGCCTCGGCCAACTGCATGACGAGCGCGCCGTCCTGCGCCAATTCCAAGGCGAGGTCTGCATTCTTTTGCGATGTGCCGATGCCATAGACCCGGTCGCCGGCCACAACGACTTTCGGCGCGTAGCCATGCTTTGCCTTGTATGCCGCGACAGCCGCTTCATCCAGTGCGCCAAAGTAGGGGTATGCCTTGGAATAGACGAGGTGGTCGGGAGTGATCGGCCCCGGCGCATAGACAAAAATACCGCTTGAAGCAATGAAGGCGGCATCGTCGCCAAAGAGCGACTGGATCTGCGCAACCGTCTCCGGCGCGTCCGCAACCTCCGGAACATTCAAGGTCTGCGGGATTCCCGCAGCAGAATATTCCGCCTTCAGCGCATCCATCACACGGCCATAGAGCACGTGGATTTCATCGGCGGTATCGGCCGCAATAAAGATGCCGTGGTTTTTAAGTACGAGCAGCGCGGGCTCTTTTCCATGTGCCGTCTTGTAGTCCTGGATGCGCTTGCGCACCTCCATGCAGAGCGTATAACCCGGATCGATATATTCAACCCACAACGCATCGGGAAACAAGCGCTTGCAGGTGGCTTCCCCATCCTTGGCACACGTCAAACCATTCACCGCCACCGGGTGCGTATGCACGACGAAGATGGAATCGAACACGTTGTGCAGCGGTGCTTCGACCGACGGGCGACCGGCATCGTTTTCAACGGCAGCAGCCATCAGGTTTTTCACTAGCTCCTCGCGGGCGGCAGGTTCGACAGGCGTTTCCGCGGCATACAGCTCGTTAATTTCTTCGCGGTTCATCGCTACGAAGGTTTCCTCTTTCAATCCGCTCAGTGTGGTACCGGAAGGTTTGACCCACAACATGGTTTCGTTCTTCACGGAGGTGTTTCCTCCCCCACCCTTCACATAGTCCTCACCGCCAAATTCGTGCGACAGCTCAACAATTGTTTGCAAATCAGTCATTTTTTCCCTTTTATTTGGTTCTTCGTATATTTTTATGGGCAACAGGTTTTTTGACCGGATAACAGGATCATCTGGATCAAGTTATTGCAATGCAAGGCCATCAAAAGCAATTCCTCTGATGATAAACAAGATCCGATCCGGTTTATCCTGTTATCCTGTCAAAAAATTCTCCTCATTCCTTCACCACAAAATTCTGCGTAGAATCTTTATTTAGTTCGTTAAAACGGGCTTCACCCTCGTTCAAATCGTTGAAACCGGAACCCGACTTTAACGCTTCAACGTCTTTAACGAGCGAAGCGTTTTAACGGTTTCACCGATTTTAACGGGCGGCTCCGCCGCCTAATCCATATGAAACACTTCGAGCAACGGCTCGACCACCGGACTGTTATCCGGGTTGACCTCCATCAGGTCGGCCATGTAGTCCCACCACTTCTTTATGATTTCCAGATTCTTCAGATTATGCGCCGTGTTGTCATCAGCCAGCTTCTGGAAGGCGAAGAGCATCAGCGACTCTTCGTCGAAATAGATGGAATAGTCGAAGATACCCGCATCCGTGTGCACCTTCGAAAGCTCCGGCCAGATTTCATCGTGGCGTTTCTTGTATTCCTCGACGCAACCCGGCTTGAGCTTCATTTTGAATGCGTTTCTGATCATGGTTTCTCCACTTACGTATTGCGTACTTCATAATTGCCCGGCGTGAGGCGTGACGATTGAGGCGTGACTCGGACTGCATTCAATTTCTATCACGGCTCACTGGTCACGCCTCAGCCTTCCTTTTCGCGTCCCATCCAGAGGAGCGCGCTGGCAAACCAGACAATGGTTGCGGCCAGTATAATGGCATTGTTGGCTTGCAATGATATTTTCTCTAAATAAAACAGTACTTGCGCAGTCACAAGCAATGCCAGCGATAGATATGAAACAGTTTCATATACTCTTTTTTTCTTCCCAAACTTATTAAATATTAATGAAGTAGCTTCACACACTCTCCTGCTTTGCGTCAGTTTGCTCAAAATAATGTAAAGACCTGTTGCAATAAACCAGCCTGGCAGTGCTACAAAATAAATCTGAAATATCGGATTACCCGACTTCACCAGTGCCACGCAGATGGCCAACGTAACCAACCAGGCCGCGCCCGCCGCCCAGTTGATTTTCAGACCGCGATGTTCGGCATAGTATGGCACAAGCCCAAGCTTTGGAAAAATCCAGAAATCGGCAAACACCACCGCGCCCATCGGCATCAGAACCAGACCATAAAATGCTACGAAATCCAGAAGGCGCATTGCAATGGCTGGGAACATACCGGCAAAAGTCGCCAGTAGACCCGCGCCAATCGTTACGGCAAAGCGCGACTTTTTCGGCATGATGGCCTGGAACGCGAGTCCGGCGCGATAGATGGTCGGATTAGCCGTCGTCCATCCAGCGACGATGACGCAGATCAAACCCGCAACACCCGCCGCGCGGTAGGCCAGTGGCCCCGGAAGCACGTCGGTGTTGGCCGGATCTATATGCAGTTGCAGCGCGTAGAGGATCGAGGCGGCCAGCCATGCCATGAAGTGGCCGACATACATTCCGGAAGCGGAAGCAATGCTGTGCCACGATTTTTTCGCGAACCGGAATACGGAGAGGTCGGACATGCCGACGTGCATCGCCATGTTGGCGAACCACGCAAAAAACATAACGTGCCAAAAGGTAAATTTAACTCGACCGGCTAGCGGCTCGCCGCCCTTCCAAATCGAGGTCGTGCAGAGTTCCCAAAGGCTGGAAAGCGAATTCACCTCCGCACCGGTCACTTCGATAAACTGGCG
>DAOUQA010000160.1 GCA_030625905.1 Kiritimatiellales bacterium
GGTTTTTTTTTTTTTTTTTTTTTTTTTTTTTTGGGTTTGGGGGGTGGGGGTTGGGGGTTGGGGGTTGGGGGTTGGGGGTTTGGGGGTTGGGGGTTCGGGGGATCGTCCTGCCTCCGAATTATTCTGTCCATAATTATTTTGCCATTCCGCTTTGCTCTATTTCCGTCTCTGTGAGCCAGCCCACTTCGTGCGTCAAAATCAAACTTTCAGACGTTCATCGTTGAGGATGGCGTGGTACTGGTGTTCCAGATCGGCGATTTCGCGCTGCCAAAACATCTCGCCCCCCCACTCCGGGAAGTTAGACTGGAACTTGAAATCATCTATCTGCGTACTGCACCAGGCCAGAAAATAGATAATGCGCATCGCCCGCATGATTTCGACGAGCCGCAACGATTGGTCGTCAAACTCCAGAAACTGTTCATAGCCTTCGAGAATCAAGTTGATTTCGCGGCGGGCACTGTTGGCGTGGTCGGGTAGCAGCAGCCAGATATCCTGCACCGGCGGCCCCATCACCATGTCGTCGAAGTCGATTACCATCAGCCCCTCGTCGGGCCGCTCAAGGATATTGGCGCGATGGCAGTCGCCATGGATGCGCTGCAATTCGATTCCCTCGAACTCGCGCAGGGCAATCTCGACAATGCGGGAGGTCACACCCTTGAAGCGGTCGGCTTGGTGCGGCGACATGAAACCGCCGGCCAGCAACTGCCCGATCTCTGGAATCGTGGTGGTCTCCGGATGCATCCGCAGGCGGTTCCCGGCCTCCCGCCGGCTTCCGGCCAGATGGATTCGCCCGATCAAGCTACCGAGCCGCCGCCAGCCTTCATCCGTATGCAGATCCATTTCGCGCCCCGACTTCTTCGGAAACACTGAATAATGAATGCCGTCGCACTCGCCGATCGTTCCGCCCCCCGCCAGTTCCAGCGGTGCGACCACGGGAATTTCCTCGGCGGCGCAATCGAGCACAAAGTCGTGCTCGTCCTGCAACGCCTCCCTTGCCCAACGACCGGGGCGATAGAACTTGGCAATCAACCGTTCCCCGGCAACAGATTGGAGTTCATAGACCCGGTTGATGTAGCTCGGAAGCGGGGCGGTCAGTCCCGTGAACGAGGTGTCCATGCCAAATTCAACCGCATCGAGAATGCGGTCAGGAGTTAAGTTGTCGAAGCTTGTACTCATATTTCCAATGCCTCGAAAAGGTCTTCGGCGTCCTCGAACGAATCCACGATGATATCCGGATTTTCAACCTCCAGCATGGTGCGGTCGAACTGCCCGTTACAGACGGCCACGGAAACCATGCCGTTGGCACGGGCGGCCGCAATATCGGACGGGGTATCCCCCAGCAAAAACGATCCGACGGGATTTCCCGCGCGCTCCAGTGCCAGCGCGGCCATGCGGATGCGATCACCATCGTCGTCCCCAAAGCCGCCAATTTCACTAAAATAGTGGCCAATATTGCCGTGCTTCAGCTTTAGATAGGCGCAGGCTCGGATGTTGCCGGTCACCAACCCAAGCTTCCAGTGTTTGGCAACCCGCTCAAGAAATATTCCAACCCCCGGAAAAACAACGGGCGGGAACTTGGCCATGTTGCGTTGCATAAAATAGGGAAGGCGCTCGAAGAAGAGTTGTTCGCGCGCTGGATCGCGCGGGACATCCTGTTCGCGCATCAACTGTCCGAGCACTCGGATATCCGTTGCTCCAGAAAAATTGACACGCCCCATGTCGACCGGAATACCAAACACTTCGGCAAATGCATCGCCAAAGGCACTCCTTCCCGCTCCCGGGGCATGTAGCAGTGTCCCGTCGATATCGCAAAAAATATAGCGGCTTCGAGCCGTCATCGCATCAGACTAGTCGACGAGGTCGATCAGCTCGTTGATCGCGTCGGCATCGGATGGTTCCTTCGGCGGACGCGCCGGGTTCTTTTCGCCGGACTGCTTTTGCTGGCGATGCCGGGGCGGACGGTTGCGGCTGTTGCGATCGCCTCCCCCGCGCTCGGAACGGTCGGAGCCATCGGCATCGTTCCCGCCAACATCGAAGGCCTTGCGGAAAGTGCTCATGCGCATTGTCTTCATGCCTCCCCCGGCGATTTTCTCGATGGAGGAATTCCTGGAAACCAGAATTGCGCCGGTACCCCTGGAACGAGCGATTTTCACCGCATATTTCGCGTGTGTCTCCGGCGACTTGCTGTAGAGCACCGTGATTTCCTCGAACTTCTTTTTGGCAGGTGCCTTGTGGAGCGGACTCCCGGTCAGGAGAACCACCATGCTGAGCTTCTCGCGTTGCGCGAAGCGCGAAAGGCGACGGAGAAGCTGCAGTTGGCTGCGAGGGGGAATCTTGCCCTTCATTCCAAGGGCTTCGTTCAATGATACTCCATCAACGACAACAACGGTCTTGCTTGGTTTAAACAGGTTAAATAAACCCATAATGTATTCCTTTTGTTTGGTTTTCATTGTTCCATGCACATACACCGTCGTCTCGACCGCAAACGCCATATTGAGATTGCGGTGGTATTGGCGGTGTGTTGCCGTGCAATAAAAGGGGGGGAAGCTACAGCATGCACCGGCTTTACGCAAGCCCGTATTTTCCACCCCGAATACACTTTTCTTCCTGGCGCAAACAACCTTTACACAAAAAGAAAAAACAGCATACTTCGCCACATGGTCGATGCGTCGGCCTATTCACGGTGACATGCCGATTCCGTGCATATCGGGATATGCGGAGCGGTAATTTCAGGCAAAAAAAGGGGCTGCATTTCCCTGAATGGATGTGCTATCCGTTCAACGGATTCAGGAAACAAAAAGCCGCCACCCTGAAGGATGGCGACCTGATTGTTCCAGAAACCGGAAGGCTAGACTTTCTTGTGCTCGTAGAGATGCACATCCTGTTGCGGGAACGGGATGGAGATCCCCTCTTCGTCAAAACGCTTTTTGATGGCTTCGGTGGTATCGAAGTAGACATCCCAGTAGTCGGCACCCGTACACCATGGCCGGACCACGAGGTTAACACTGCTGTCGGCCATCTCAATGACGGCGACGGTCGGTTCGGGCGTCTTGAGGATGCGGGCGTCAGCGGCGAGGAGACCTTCGAGCGCGCCCTTGGCCTTGTCGATATCGTCGCCATAGCTAATGCCGGCCACGAGGTCGACGCGGCGCGTTCCGTTGGCATTGAAGTTCGTGATGTTGCCACCCATTACCTGCGCATTCGGCACAATGACCTTCTTGTTGTCGGGGGCGGTCAAAACCGTGGTGAAGATACTGATCTCAACCACCGAACCCATGGTGCCGGCTGCCTCGATAAAGTCGCCCACGGCAAATGGCTTGAAGATAATCATCAGCACCCCCGATGCAAAGTTGGCGAGCGAACCCTGCAATGCCAAACCGATGGCCAGGCCGGCGGCACCAAGAACCGCAATAAACGAAGCCGTCTGGATATCCAGCTTTCCCAGGGCGGCCACGATCACGAAGGCCTGCAATCCCACATAGATAAGGGCGGATAAAAATGAAACCAGCGTAGGATCAAGGCTTTTCTTCTCCATCAGCTTAACGATCCCCTTCTTAATCGCCTTGGCGATCCACATCCCAACGATCAGGACAAGCAGGGCTCCAAGAATCTTTATGCCATACTCCAACCCCATGGCCTGGATCTTTTCCAGCATCGGCATTGCTTCTTCGACCGGTACGTTCGCTACTGCATTTGTATCCATCTTTCCCTCCGTAGTTTAACGCTTATCTTATACGCATATTAAAGCATTGATTATGCAAACATGAAGGTTGCGGGCAAGATCATAGAGCATTCAATTGCACCTGCATGAATATTTCTTTTCTACCTCCTGCAAACCAGTAGACTCCAGAACCATCAACCAAGGAGCTGGCATGCATACCAAACGTGGTTTCATCAAATCCTGCGCACTCGTACTGATAGTAGCCACGCTAGCCACTGGCGCGACGGCCAAGAGTTGCCTGTGGAAGGTGACATTGGGAAACGGAACCCTCTACCTGCAAGGATCGGTCCATGTTCTCAAGGCCGACAGCTATCCCCTTGCCCCGGCCATTGAGCTGGCCTACAGCAACAGTACGGCACTGGTGCTGGAGGTCGACATGAAAGAGATGACCTCCCCGGAAACGCAACAGCTGATCATGGAAAAGGCGATGCTTCCCGGCACCAACACCCTGCAACAAGTCCTCGATAAAGAGACCTACCAGAAACTGGGCACCGCATGTACCCAGGCAGGGTTGCCTATCGCCGCGCTTGCAAAGTTCAAACCATGGTACGCCACCATAGCTTTGACCTTAGCCCAGCTGCAAAAAATGGGGTTCGACTCCCAATACGGGCTTGATCCCTATTTCTTCGATAGGGCTACAGCCGATGGAAAGAGGATTATCGGCCTCGAAAGCGTCGGTTTCCAAATCGACCTGTTTGATCGTTTGGCCAAAGAAAACCCGAACGATTTCGTGACCCGTGCACTGGCCGACCTTGCCGCCATGGAAGAAGAGGTTGCCTCTATGGAAAAGGCGTGGGAAACCGGGGACATCGATACCCTTGGCACATTGATATCCAAGGGATTCGAGGGCTATCCAGAATTTCACAAGACCTTCGTGCTCGACCGGAACAAGTGCTGGCTCAAGACGCTAGGCGGCCTCCTTGAAACGCCGGGCATCCACATGGTGGTGGTGGGTGCCGGCCACCTTTCCGGCGAGGAAGGCCTGCTTGAGCTACTCCATCAAGAGGGCTACGCACTCGAACAGCTTTAGGCAAACCGGGATGCGAGATACATAAATACGGAATGAACCACAGATGAACGCAGATGGACACGGATGAGAACCAACGGATTAATGTAAATTGGATTCTTAAGTGCCTCCATCCTGTTTACATTAATCCGTTGGTATTCAATCCTCCGTGGTTCCATTTTCCTATCTAGGATTGTGCAT
>DAOUQA010000221.1 GCA_030625905.1 Kiritimatiellales bacterium
CTTCAAAAGTGTAATCGTTGATGGGAACATAGCCTATACGGGGAGTGCCAATCTCACCGGTGCGGGTATGGGGGCAAAAGGCGGTAACCGGAGAAACTTTGAATCAGGCATTCTCTCGGATGATCCAGTTATGGTGGAAGGCATTATGACTCAGTTTGATCGGGTTTGGATCGGCGCTCATTGCGAGTCTTGCGAGAGGAAGAAATATTGCTCGGATTGCCCTTTGGATTAGTGCTAACTCGGCGAACAAATCAAGTGAGCCTATTCTGAAAATGCTCGTCGATTAAGTTGATGTACAAGGCAGGAAGGCTCATCTCAAACGTTCACATGGCAGAGGATAGAATGGAAAGAAAACATAAACTAATCATAGGCGCAGGAGTTTTAACGCTGGTTGTACTTGTGGCCCTATGGATTCCGGCATCGATCGAAGGCCGCAAAATACGGGGCAAAATCCTGGTTCGGGATGCCGAGACAAAACAGCCGGTTGCATCGGCAACGGTTATTTTCGAGATTTCGCAGACCCTAACCCAGGTATACCCGCCAACCCGGGCCGGGTATGTTTCCGCCAGCAGGACGGACGAACAGGGCTTGGTTCAGATTCCGGACATAAGCGGCCCGAATTGGGTCACCGCCACATACTTCCGTATTTACGTGCTGTCGGATGGGCACAAAAAATATTTAAGGCGATTCCAAAGGGAACGCTTCGGAAAGAACGGATCGGACTGCCGGGCCGTCAAGGTGAAGCTTGAGCGGAAGAGATAATACGCAGTTCACCTGAATAGAATTGTTTCACACAAAGTCACGAAGCCACGGAGAGTCAGAAAACAGGCATCTTTGTGGCTTTGCGGCTTGAGTGATCGGAGAGAGCGGGTGTGAGTATAATACTGATCAAGTTAATCTGATATATCTCGACAGGCTGGAGGCCTGTCCTACATTCGGTCATACATTCAATCGGTCTCGTCGGTGCTCGCGGTCGGCTCGGTCGGGGTTTCGGGTTCCGGCACCGCGTTGCGGGGCTGGCCGCCGAGAAGGACGACGACCTCCTCCTGCACATGCTCCAGCTCGTCAAGCTTCAGTTCGGGGTCAGTCACTATGAAGCTTTCACCGGTCTTCTTGTGTTCATAGAAGCGCAGCTTGCGGCCATCCTCCGCCTTTTTGGTATCGCGCTCGATAAAGATTTTCTTGCGCTCGAGCATGACCATCAGGATAAAGATGGCATTGAGGTCCTCTTCGTTTTCCTTGGTCAGCAACTTGCGCAGGAGCGATTCGGCATTTTCTTTTTTCACAGCCTCTTCGGCGGGGGGCGGCGGGACGATGAATGTGGTTTTCCAAGAACTCAGGCCGGGATTGCCCTTATCCCAGCAGGCTGCACAGAAATCCTGCCGCACATATTCCCCGTCGTCGAAGGAGAGCTTGGAAAAGAGCACTTCCTTGTCGACGAATTCCTTGTCGCACTTGGCACATTCCTTGGAGCATTTCCGCACACTCCAGTTTTCAACATTCTCGCGACCCATAGAAAAACCTTTCGGAAAAGTTCGTAGTTCCGCCTTTAGGCGGCCAGTCCACGGAAACCGCCTAAAGGCGGAACTACGTACTTTTACCTTCTCCCTTGTCCCAAATCGTGTGGCGCTGTTGCCAGAAGTAGACCACGCCTGTCCACGCGGTCAACAGCGCCGTTCCCAGCCCAAGCCACCAAGCGAACGCACTTCCGGGGATTGGCAACCATTCCTTCGGCCAAATCAGCCCGAAGAAGTAGAGGCAGATGGCAAGCATCTGCACGGTGGTCTTGACCTTCCCCCACATGCCGGCGGGCATCACAACCCCCTTCTCGATCATCAGCAGGCGCATGCCCGTCACCATGAACTCGCGGGCAATGATCAGCACCACCATCCAGGCGCGCAGGCTGTCGAGCTCTATAAGCCCGATGAAGGCGGCGCAGACGAGCACCTTGTCGGCCAGCGGATCCATCAACTTGCCAAAGGAGGTGCATCCAAAAAAGTTACGGGCAAGGTAGCCGTCAAGTGCGTCGGTAATGCTCGCAATGATAAAGATGGCCAGTGCCGCAATACGGGCATAGGGGAAGTCGATGCTCATGCAGACCATCATCACGGCGGTCATCCAAAAGCGGCTAATGGTCAGGTGGTTTGGGAGGCTTTTCATTTTTCCACTTCTATTTCGCCCGATTTCACGAGATAGGCGTCGGGGGGGTTGTCGTACAAAAGCTGCCGGTCGGTCGAAAGCGCCGCGCTGCCAGCCGCAGGAGCCGGCGCATTTTCATCGTCGGACGCGCACTGCTTAACACCGAATAGAATGATGAGCACCACCAACAGACCCCCTCCCGCCAACGCCAGCGTTTTCGGAGAAAAGCGGTTGCCGGACAGCTTGGCAATAGCTTGGTTAACACCGCCGAACACCTGTTTTCCGTCACCGGCCAGCGGCGGTGGGCTTTCCTCCAAAACCTGATCCGCACTGGCCAGGTTCTGCCGGACTTCATCACTCAATTGGCTCTGGGTTCTGGGTGCATGCTGCGCCGCATACTCCTCGACCAACGGGATCGCATCGAGGCCGAGATAGTTGGCGTACATTTTGATGAAGCTTCGGGCATAGACCGGAGCGGAAAGCACCCCGAAGTCATCGGCCTCCATCGCTTCGATGAACTTGGAAAGGATCTTGGTGGCCTGTCCCGCTTCGGAGACGCTCACGCCCTTGGCTTGGCGAGCCGTTTCGAGCTTCTGCCCGATTGTTCCGATATTCAAGCTAGTCTGTTCCATCGTTTTCTACTCCCGGGTTCTGGGGAATTTCCCCGTCAAGGTCTATCAAGATTTCGCGCGGCCCGGCCCCGTCCGGCGGCCCGATCATGCCGCGCTCCTCCAGCAGGTCCATCACGCGCGCGGCGCGCGTGTAACCGATGCGCAGCCGCCGTTGCAGCGACGAGGTGGAGGCCCGCTTGGTCTGGCGAATCACCTCGATCGCCTGTTCAAGGATTTCGTCGTCCTCACCGCTATCCATTTCGGGAAGGTCGGTGGTGGGCTTCTCGATCTTTTCGTGGATTTCGGTAATAAATTCCGGCTTGCCTTGCTCCTTGCAGAAGTTGGTCACACGATTGATTTCACCATCGCTGGTAAAGGCGCCCTGCGAACGGATATGCCGGTCGGATCCGGGGGGGACAACCAGCATATCGCCCTTGCCCAACAGCTTTTCCGCGCCGATCCGGTCGAGGATGGTACGGCTGTCGTTTCCTTGGGAAACCTTGAAGGCAATGCG
>DAOUQA010000196.1 GCA_030625905.1 Kiritimatiellales bacterium
ATTGCCCGACCAGAATCGATGCCGCCATACCCATGCCAATCATCGGCATAAATGCAATCAAGTTAACGCTTAATGCGATGTTGCTGGCGATGTGCGCCACCGCCCCCATGCGGCCAACGAGCATGACAAAGACGGTAAACGCCGCCACATCGAGAAACAGATGGATGCCGGACGGAAGCCCAAAGCGGATCATCCGTTTGAAGAGCCAAGGGTTGTAGCGCAGGTTTTTGATGGTTCCGAACCCGGCATTGACGGGTTTGGAGAAATAAAGGAGCGCGAAGATCAGCGGACTCGTCCACGATCCGATCACGGTCGCCCACCCCGCCCCGGCAATGCCCATTTCCGGAAAACCCCATTTGCCGAAGACGAAAAGATAGTTAAGCAGGATGTTCAGCCCGTTCGCGAAAATGTTGCAGCCCATGATGACGAAGGTCTTGCCGCGACCGGAAAAAAAGCTGCTTAACGCCGAGCTCAACACCAGGCCGCCGCCACACCACATCAGAATCCTGAAATATTCCTCCTCCAGCGCCAGCACCTCCGCACCATGCCCGCCGAGACGCAGCATCCATAGCCCGACCGGCCTCAGCATCATGATCAGGGGAAAGGAGATCAGCGAAAATAGAATCCCTTGTGCCGTGGCCCGGGCACACCCTTCCTTATCGCCCGCACCCCAAAACTGCGCCACGAATGTATTGGAAAATCCCGCCATCGCCATGAACCCGCAAATCAAAGTGAAGAAGAGGATGCCCGCCGGCAGCGCTGCGCGAAATTCCGCCTCGCCATACCAGGAAAGGAAGAGCCGATCGCAAAAGTTCAACACGGCGAATGTACCGGAGTTGATGATCAGCGGCCAGGCAAGCTGCATCAACTCCCTCCAGCCGCCGAATGGGCGAGGCTCTGTGACCGTGGTTTGCATAAGGCGCGCAATCTACGCGGAAACCGTTATGAGAAAAAGAAAAAGCGGCTATATACGTGGCATGGGCATCCTGCCCATGTGCCGTTCTGGGACAACGGGCTGGAAGCCCGTTCTACGTGGCTTGGGCATCCTGCCCATGTGCCGCTCTGGGACAACGGGCTGGAAGCCCGTTCTACGTGGCTTGGGCATCCTGCCCATACTCCCTTCACTACCCCAGTCCACGCCAAGGCCAATCCATCACCCCGGCCTTCTCCGGATTTCCCAGCACATATTCAACGGCATGCCGGAAGTCGGCTTCATCGCGGATAAGATGGTCATAGTATTCCGCCTGCCAAAAAGCCCCCTCCCTCTCCAATAGCTGGTTGGCCTTCGTGGCCGAATACGATTTCCAGGAATGCAGGATTTCCGGAAGACCAAACCCTTTCAGCGGATGCAAAACAACATGCACATGGTTCGGCATGATGCACCACGCCAACAGGTCGTATCGCTTTCCATCAAAATACTGTAGCACCTCCGCCATCATTTTCGCCACTCCGTCCCGACGCAACCCACACTCGCCATGTCCGGCATCCAGATAGGACTCCACTTTTTGGGAATACAATTGCTGCAGACGGTTTTCTTCCGCCACGGATAGCGGTCGCTTCTGCTGTTCAGCATTTCGAACAATGTTGTCTCTCTCGGTTTTCCATGAAACCAACACCGGTTGCGGCAAGGAATCCGCCAACCGGAAGGTGGCGGCATACACCCCGCCCTCCCGCGTCCAGTGCGGCAGGTGCGCGCCGTGGCGAATGTGGAATTCTTCCAGCCGGGTTCCAAGAGCATAGTCTTTGGGAAGCTGCACCGATAATTCAAGATGCTGGCCCACAGAGATAACGGGCTGGAAGCCCGTTCTACATTCCGTGGCATGGGCATCCTGCCCATGTGCCGCAACGGGCAAGATGCCCGTTCTACAACCCGTGGCATGGGCACCCTGCCCATGATCTGCCCAATTGAAAAACCGCTCGGCGTTCGCGAACGTAAGCTGTGCGAGGGATTCTTCGGAAACACCGCGCAGCTCGGCGGCCTTGGCAAGGACAAGGCGGAGGTTGGCGGGTTCATTCAATGTCGTAGACGGAGCTTCCAGCTCCGTTTGGTTCAGCAAGGCGCGTTGATCTGCCAAAACGGAGATGGAAGCTCCGTCTACATTAAAGGGAAGGATATCGGGTGCGTCGGTTTCGATGAGGATGCGGTCGTCGGATACGGCGCGGATGGCGGCACCGGCTTGATTGGCCTCGGGGCGGGTAATGGAGCCGGAGAAGGAAATGTATGCCCCGCGCTTCACCAACTCGGTCGCCACCTCCGCCGACCCGCCAAAGCAGTGGATGAGCATGCCGCGCGGCAATTCACCGAATTGATCAAGTAGCTCGATCAACCGCTCCCACGCGCGGCGACAGTGGATGGTAACGGGGCGGTCGAATTTGCGCGCGGTTTCGAGCTGCGTCAAGAAGACCCTCTCCTGCTCCGCATCGTCGCGGTTTTCGATGGCGTGGTCGATGCCGATTTCCCCGACGGAAGCCTGTGGATAAGTTGTCAGCAACTCATCCAGGGTCTGGAAGCATTGTTCGGAGCACCCATTTATGAACCATGGATGCAGTCCGAATGCCAAATATACATTATTAAACCTGTTAGCAATTTCAATGACTTTAGGCCAATCGGCCTCGCAACAGCCTTTGACGGCCATCTTGACGACCCCTGCGGCACGGGCGCATTCCATCACCGTTTCAAGCATGGGAAACAGGCGTTCGTCCTGGATATGGTTATGGCAGTCGAACAGGGGAACTTTTGACCGGATAACAGGATTAACCAGATTGTTTTCCTTTCCGACCTGCATCCCATTCCTGTCCATCCTGTTATCCTGTCTAAATTATTCTTCACATCATCGGCCGGGCCCAGCCACCGAAAGCTTTCATTAAACGTGTATTGATCACTGTACTTGAATCGGGGACTTCGGGAAAATAGCCGACATCGGTGTAGTTTTCATGGAACCCCGGGGCGCGTGGCAACAGTGGTGCACACTCCTCCTTGAGTTCATAGTTGGTGGTATAGCGGTAGGGCCAGACATCGAACACCGGCAACGCGGTGGAGATGGCTCCAATGAATCCACTGAAATAGGAGATGACCGGCGTGTGCGGCCCCTTGCTGACGGTCCAGGCATTCCGTGGCTTGCAAGCATTGAGAATGCGTTCCTCCAACACGCGCGCCACCTCTGCATCGCTAATAAAAACCCCGCACTCGGTATTGAGCTTGGCGGAGCGCGGATCGAAGTTATGCGAACCGATCATCGCCACTTTGCCATCGAGCACGAACGACTTGGCGTGGACGCACAGGCGCGGGCCAGCCCGGCGGAGATGCTCAATATCGTCCCTCTCGAGGCCGGACTGTTCGATGGCCCGATCCACTAGGGCACCGAGGTCATGGATATAGTTTTCCTGATCGACTGGATACGGCTTCGCCTCGTAGATATCGATGCCCGTCTTTTTGTAGAGTTCCTTCCGGTGCTTAAACGACAAGGCGTAGACATGCAGATGGTCTGCCGCCGCAAGGCTGTTGCTCGATGCAATAATCCGGAAGTCGGGATGCTTCTTCCTCAGTGTCTTGAACCTCCGCCGAATGTCGCGGTTGTAGATCAGGTAGGGGGTCTGGTAGACCAACCGCTTTTCCCCTTTGGAGAGAACGGCTTCAAACCATTCGTCGAAATCCATGCGCTCTTTACGGCCTGTAAACTTACGCGGCGTGTCGTAGATAAACCGAACCTTGTCCGCCTCATAAATCTTCAAACCCTCCCGAACCTTGGAAAGCGCGCGCTCGTTGGCCAGCCTATCGATCTCCGCGAACATCCAATAGTCCTTCGGGTCGGAAAACGGTTCCCCGCCATCGGTAAGTTTATCGAACGCCTCCTGCACATCGACGAGCTGGGTAAGGAAGACCGCATCCTCGTTCTCCCAGAAAAGCTCGAACGACTCCTGCATATCCATCACCGCCGGCCCGGCAACGACCACATCACGATCGCGGAAAAGGAAAGAGGT
>DAOUQA010000010.1 GCA_030625905.1 Kiritimatiellales bacterium
GATGCGGAAACTTGCGCCGCCGAAAACCGCTTTCCGGCTTTGTTCGAGTTAAAGTTTGGCAGCGATTCCGCAGTCGATCTGGATGCGGTGAGGCTGCATGGCGTGATTGATCGCATCGATCTGGTCTTTACTGAGACGGGTGATCTGGAAAAGTTGCGGGTGCTGGACTACAAGGGGTCGAGCCGGTCGCGCAGCAAGCGGGAAGAATACATCGATGAGATCCACCGAAACCTCGATTGCCAGTTGCCGATCTATGCCTTTGCCGCGCAGCAGTATTTCCTTGGCGGATTCAACACGCCATTGGCCAATGCCGCAACGGAGGCGGGCTACCTTTTCTACCAGCGCGATTTCAAGGAGATTGGTAAAACGTTGAAGAAGAGTCTTGTCCCCATGGATGAGCCGGGAATGGTCGGCGGTTTTCTGGGCACCTTGCGGGGGAATATCCAGCGACTGAAAGCCGGTGATTTTGCTGTCGATCCATTGGTCGAGACGTATAATGACTACCAATCCGTGTGCCGCACCGAGGCGGTTGAGCGGGAGGCCTTGTTTTAATCACAGAACACGGGGATTGCCCCTTAACGAAAGGACCAGAAACCCATGGAAATTAAACTCAACTTTTTCGGTGCGGCAAAAAACGTTACGGGCTCTTGTTATTTTATTGAAACAAACGGCGTGCGGTTGCTGGTGGATTGCGGGCTTTATCAGGAACGCGACCTGAAGCCGCGCAACTGGGCCGATTTTCCGGTGCCGCCGTCTACCATCGATGCCGTATTGCTGACCCATGCGCACCTCGACCATTGCGGGCGTCTACCGAAGCTGGTGAAGGAAGGATTCAAGGGCAAGATTTTCGCGACGTCGGCTACGGCGGATATTGCCAATATTATCATGCTCGACTCGGCGCACATCCAGGAAGAGGACATTAAGCATAAGATGAAGCGCCACCAACGCTCCGGCAAGAAGAGCCCGTTTCCGTACGAACCGCTCTATACCACGGAAGATGCCGAGAAGGCCAATAGCCTGTTTGTTAAGGCGGCGTATGATACGAAAATCGAGATCGGCAACGGCATCACTGCTGAGTTTCGCGATGCCGGGCATGTGTTCGGCTCTTCGATGATCCGGCTTGCGGTGGAGCAGGGCGGTGAGACTCGCACGATTCTTTTTTCCGGCGACGTCGGTCGCTGGGACTTGCCGATCATGCGCGACCCCAGCCAGTTCGAACAAGCGGACTATGTGCTGATCGAATCGACCTACGGCGACCGTGTCCACGGCGAGGTGGCGAGTATTCCTGGCGAGCTGGAGCGGATCATCAACGAAACACACCAAGCGGGCGGGAATATCATTATCCCCAGCTTTTCGTTGGAGCGTACGCAGGAGCTACTCTACCACCTGAACAACCTGTTGAACGAGGATCGCATTCCGCACTTGCCGGCCTTTGTCGATAGCCCGATGGCGATTAAAATTACCGAGGTATTCAAGAAGCATCCGGAACTGTTCGACGACGAAACCATGGCACTGCTCAATGCGGGCGACCACCCCTGCGATTTTCCGGGGCTAACCATGTCGCGCACGGTCGATCAGTCGAAGGCGATTAAAGACACCTCAGGCACGGCGATTATTATTGCCGGTTCGGGCATGTGTACCGGTGGGCGCGTGAAGCACCACCTCAAGGCTAACATCGCCCGCCCCGAGAGCACGATTCTCTTTGTCGGCTACCAGGCGTTCGGTACGCTGGGGCGGCACATTCTCGAAAAGCCTGAAAGCATCCGAATCTTTGGCGAGGAATATTTGCTGAAAGCGCGGGTTGAAAAGATTTCCGGCTTCTCGGCACACGCCGACCAGAACGAGCTGCACCGCTGGATATCTTCGCTCAAAACCCCGCCGCGCAAGCTGTTCGTCACCCATGGTGAAGCAAAGGCCGCCGAGGCCTTTCGTGACTTCCTTTCCGAGAAAACCGGATGGGACTGTGTCGTCCCCGAATACGAGCAGGAAGTACAACTGCGTTGAAGGTCGAATATCGAACAAGGAATTACGAATGTAGAAGTAAACTCCTTCGACTGCTTGAAAACCCCCTTGATTGTGTGGCGTGTGCTTCCATTCCGATGGAGCGCGCTTTCCGCGCAACGTGTTCTCCCCGAACGATGCGCGCTCCATCGGAATGGAAGCACGCACTACACCGTTTCGGTTTTGGCCAGAGGTTTTGCAAGCGGCTCCTTCGGCCTTTGTAATTCCTTGTTCAAGATTCTTCGGTTCCCCTGATTATGCCCTTTCGGGAAGAGAGCTGTTTCTGTATGTTCCCCCCTTGATTTTCAAATGAATTGGAAAAAATAGGGGTTTTTGGGGATGAGACGGGTTTTTCTGATTTGCACGGTTTTTCTCGCGGGTGGCGCGGCGGCGTTCGGCTACACAAATGTGCTGGAAAACGAAACCAGCCAAACAATTACGAACGGTTGGGATGCTGGCGGCGATATGTTTATCGGGGATGCCACCCCCAGCAATACGCTGATCATCGTTGGCGGAGGTTCGTTGACCAATGTCGATGCCTATGTGGGAGCACAGGCCGGAGCATCGGACAATACGGCGGATGTTTCTGGAACCGGCGCCGCGTGGATCAATGCCGGGACGCTGCAGGTTGGTGCCGCAGGAAATATGAGCAATACCGTATCGGTGTCCGGCGGCGGTGTCGTGGCCGCCAGCAATCTGGTTATCCATGCCGGAAACGATTTTAACCTAAACAACAACGGAACGTTGGAACTGGAGGGGGGCTTCAATGCCTCGACGAATGGATTCAGTTGGAACAGCGGCGGAACCCTTTCCGTCGGCGGCGAGTTGACGGGGCTGGCCACAACCAACGAGGGTATCCACCTCAGCGGCGAAAAGACACTGGTGCTGAATGGCGGTTCCTTGGCCACCTCGACAAACCTGATCGTCGGCTACGAAAGCTCCGACAACACGTTTGCGATCACGAATGGCGCAACCGCCTCCAGTGCGGACGGGTATATCGGCTGGGGCTCGGATTCGGCCAACAACGCGGTGCTGGTGTCCGGTGCGGGGTCGGCGTGGACGAACAGCGGAAATCTTTATGTTGGTCTCTATGGAAATGCAACCAACCTGATGACTTCCGGAGCGAATAATTCCTTAACGGCAACGAACGGAGGTTGGGTTTTTGTTGGCGGAGAAGAGGCCAGTCTGACGGCCAAGGGAACCGGCGGAATTACCGTGGCCAGTGGTGCCGAAATGAAGGTGGGCGAGGGAGCCAGCGCCTTGGCCGATGGGCTGTATATCGATGATGCCGGAGATTTTGATCTTTTCGGGACGTTGACGATTGCGGGAAACTTTGATGCCGACCAGGCCGGATTCAACTGGGAAGACGGAAGCACGCTGGCGGTTGGCGGTGCGCTCACGCTCAGTCAGGCATTGGATAGCACGAACAGGACGTTGAGGATCGACGGCGGGTCGTGGGATCGAGGTGGAAGCACTCTGCGGATTGATGGAGCCGGAAATACGCTGTCGATCCTGAATGGCGCCGGAGTGACCAATGATGATGCATATGTCGTCGGCTCCAACAGCACCGTTGAAGTTTCCGGTATCGGTTCGGACTGGCTGAACAATGGTACGCTGAACATTACCAATTCCGGCAATAGCGTTGCCGTTGGCGATGGCGGCAAGGTGACAGCGGATTTGCTGAATGTTACGGAAGGGAACACGTTCGACCTGAATAAGGACGGCACGTTGCACATGACCGGAAATTTTGATATTTCGGCGCAGACCAGCCTGAATTGGAACGTCGGGGGCAACCTGTCGGTGAGCGGGGCGTTTTCAGGACTTACGAATCTGACGGACAGCCAGATTTTGACGCTGGATGGAAGTTCCGCGACGTGGGATTTGCACAGCACCAATATTTACGTAGGTGACGCCAATAATTTTGAAACCCGGTTGAATGCAACCAACGGGGCAACCGTCAAAGCGGCCAATTTTTATGTTGAGGGAGCAAACAATTCCGTGAACGTCGCAGCGGATTCATGGTTGCTGGTTGGCGAAGGAGCAACGACAAACGTATTGCCTGATGCCGGCGCGAGGGTGGCTTCGACGAACGGGGCGGTATTGAGTGTGGACAACTATGCTTCGATGAATATTGCCGGGACGTTGCAGATTGGTGCAAGCAATACGGAAACCGGAACAGTATCGGTCGGCAACAACAGCACGATTTCGGTGGATAGCCTGGTGTTTTCGGGCACTAACAGCGCCTTCAATCTAGAGAATGGCGGCACATTGATGGTCGCCAGTGATTTCAATGCAACTCCCAGCACCGGATTTAACTGGTACGACGGCGGCAGTCTGTCTGTGGCGGGAACCTTGACGGGGCTGGATTCGCTGGGCAACAGCAACCGCGTTTTGACCATCACCGGCGCAACCGGGGAGTGGAGCACGACGGAGACCAACCTCGTTGCGGGGTATAACAACAGGGTCAATATCGAGAAGGGCGGAAGCATCGCCAGTGCGGTCGCCGTGATCGGTGCTTCGAGCAACGATTATAACAATACGATTTCGATCAGTGGATCCGGCTCCGTTTGGAACGTGGCTGGAAATGTTGAGCTTGGGGGCGGAGGTTCCTCCAACAACACATTGTCGGTCAAGGATCAAGGCTCGGTGGATATTGGAGGGAGCCTTCTCCTGAATTTCGCGAACACATTGGAAATGGCTTCGACCGGCCGTGTTTCAATTGCCGGAAACATGACGGTGAGCAATGCCGCGGTGGCCGGAAGCGGAACGGTGGCGTTCAGTGGTGCTGCAAGTCAGCTCTCGATTTATGGTTCCATCGGCCAGATATCCACCAATGTACTGTTCGATGGTGGCGGCGGAGCGGATACAGAGGTGGCTCTGACGGACAGCGAACTTGTGCTGGCAGGCTCCCTGACCAACCGCTTCACAGGCTTCGCAAACCTGAACATGACCAATAGCCTTTTCGGCGGAAATGGTACGGCGGATGTCTTCGACAATATCAACCTGTTGGGCGGCCGGATCGCTCCCGATGGGGAATTGGTGGTTGATGGCACTTTCTCGGCCACCAATACGCTTTTGCAAGTGACTGCGGGAGAGGATAGCCTGCGTGTAACGGATGGAAGCGGACTGAATCTTTCCGGCTTGTCGGCTGAGATCGAGATTGCCGGTACGAACGGATTCGATGGAACCATCCTTACAGCGGATGGCGGATTCAGTGGCTGCTTTTCAGAGACCAACTTTATCGAGCATTTTCTGTTGTATGACTTCGCGCTGACCACCAATGATGCCACGACGATTTCGGTAGAGTCGGACGCCGCCCAGGATGGTGATATAGGAGCGGAGCTGGCGTATAGCGGCATTCAGGGCATCCGCGCCGGTTTCAATGGAATGCAGAATTCGGCCTTTATCCGAACCAAACAAATGCGCCGTAATTCAGTGGCGACGGATTACGCGATTTCGAGCGAAGCCTATTTAATGTCGCCCAACGCTGAGCCGTCCGGCCCCCAAGGCCCTGGAGACAAGAGCACCATCTTCGGCATGCATTTCTGGGCGGAGCACTTCAGCGGGCAAGGCGACTATGATGCCATGGGAGGTTCCGAAGGCTTTGTTCTCAATAACAACGGTACGACTTTTGGCTTCGACCGGCTGTTCGGTGATTCGCTGGTGGCGGGCATCAACTACACCTATGCGCGCACGGCCGCCTCGACGACCGGAGGTGACCGGATGGATACCGAAACCTATTGGCTGGGTCTCTATGGCGAATGGTTCGGCAAGAACGATTTTTATCTGGAAGGGTTGGTTGGCTACGGTTGGTCGGACTACACTTCTACGCGGCGCGAGGGAGATTACGAAGGCCTCGCCGAGTTCGAGGGCAACGATATTGGCGGGCATGTCGAAGTGGGGAAATATCTCCACTACAACAACTGGGCAATGGTGCCCTACGCCGGGTTGCACTATCTTTCGGTCAAGTCGGACGCCTACACGGAAATCGATCTCGGTGGCCCGCCGATTGATGTTTCCGGCCAGGACGTGGACTCGCTCGAATCCGCGCTGGGTGTAAAGATACGCAACCGATTTGACACAGAGGCCGGGCGTTTCCAGATCGTCGGCTATACCGAATGGAGCTATGATTTCATCAACGACGACATCGGCTCGTCCCTGTCCGACGGGACGGTTTCGGTCGGAACCGCTCGTGTCGCGCCGGGCGAAAGCTTGATTAACGCCGGTGTTGGATTCTCGTGGATCTGCACCGACTACCTCGAAATCGGCATTGGCTACGACGGGCGCTTCAACGAAAACTATGAGGAGCACATGGGCTCCGCCATGCTTGACGTGAGGTTTTAGAGCGTATCAAGAAATGGTGTAGCCGGTGGTTTCTTGTAGGTGAGATCCGAGATCTCGCTACCCGGCAACAAGGATCCGATGTTGTGGTTCTGCCCGTCGTCGCGCACCACGAAGGCCGACTCGGCCATGTTGGTCTTTTCATCGAGGAAGTAGCGGGCGATGGCGAGGAGATCATCGCCATCGGCTCTCAGGTTGGACGGTGATCTTTGATGCAGGCGGCGGTCAATTGGGCGATTTGCAATTCCTCGTTGGTCGGGATGACCAGGAGCTTGGTGAGGCTGCCGTTTTTATGAATCTCTTGAATGCCCTTTGTGCGTTGAATATTCTTATGGGGGTCGAGTTCAATCCCAAGGCTTTCCAAATCCTCACAGACCTTGGCTCGGATACTGTGGACATTCTCACCAATGCCACCGGTAAAGACCACTGCGTCAACGCGCCCGAGAACGGCATAGTAGGCCCCTAGATATTTTTTGATGCGGTAGGCCACCATGTCGTGAGCCAGCCGGGCCTGTTCGTCATCCGCCTCCATTCGCCTGACGACCTCACGCATGTCACTGGCTCCGCAGATCCCTTTGAGACCGCTCTCTTTGTTGAGCTTGGCTTCGATCTCTTGGGGCGACTGATCCGTGACCCGCCCGAGGTAAAAGATGATGGAGGGATCGATGTCGCCGCAACGCGTACCCATGATCAATCCTTCCAAGGGGGTCATTCCCATGGAGGTGTCAACGCTCTGGCCATCCCGAATGGCCGCGACACTGGCCCCGTTGCCGAGATGAAAAACGATCAGGTTGACCTGATCCAGCGGTTTTTCCAAATGATGGGCCGCCTGTTGTGTGACATAACGGTGGCTGGTGCCGTGGAAACCGTAGCGCCGGACGTGGTACTTTTGATAGAGGTCGCGCGGAATGGCATACTGATAGGCGACTGCCGGAATGGTTTGATGAAAGGCCGTGTCAAAAACGGCCACCTGCGGGACATGGGGCGCAAAACGACACGCTTCCTCGATCCCGGTTAGATTGGCAGGATTGTGAAGGGGGGCTAGGGGGCTCTGGGTCAGAATGGCGGCGATCACCTCTTCATTGATGAGCGTCGGTTCCTTAAAGAGCTCTCCACCATGGACCACACGATGACCGATGCCGTGCAAATCGTTACTGCCGTGTGTGAGTCCCGATTCCTTGAGCATGCTTCCTATCCACTCCAGTCCGGCACGATGATCAGGAAGGGGCTGTTCTGAACGCGTGTTTTGAACGTGGCCTTGGGCATCCTGGTGACGGTGGGTCAGACTGGCGTTGGTTTCGCCAATCCGTTCCAATATACCCGAGGCCAGAGCTTGATGCTTCTCGAGATCGAAGTATTCATATTTGATGGAAGAACTTCCGGAATTAATGACGAGGATATTCATGGAGTGGATTTCTGGGTTTGGGCTTGAATGGCGGTAATGGCGACGGTGTTGAAAATATCGGTGACGCTGCAACCACGACTCAGGTCATTGATCGGTTTGCGCAGGCCTTGTAGCACGGGACCCATGGCAATGGCATTCGCAGAGCGTTGTACGGCCTTGTAGGTATTGTTGCCAGTGTTGAGGTCCGGGAAGATAAAGACCGTTGCGCGACCCGCGACATCGCTGCCCGGGAGCTTTTGTTGGGCCACGCCCCGATCCACCGCCGCATCAAATTGGATGGGACCTTCAATCATCAGGTCCGGACGCAGCTGTTGCACCCGTTCAGTGGCGGCCCGTACCTTGTCGACATCCTCTCCTTTGCCCGAGGTTCCGCTGGAGTACGACAGCATGGCAATACGTGGCTCAAGCCCGAAGCTCAGTGCGGTCTCGGCCGAGGCAATGGCAATATCGGCCAATTCCTCGTAGTTGGGGTTGGGGTTGACTGCGCAATCACCATAGACCTGCACTTGATTCGCCATGCACATGAAAAAGACGCTGGAAACGATGCGTCGACTGGGATGCACCTTGATGAATTCCAGGGCCGGACGAATGGTCTGACCGGTCGTGTGGGTCGCTCCCGAGACCATGGCGTCGGCCGCGTCCTTGTACACCATCATGGTGCCGAAATAGCTGGCATCGAGCATGATATTGCGGGCTTGCTCCTCGGTGATGCCCTTATGGCGCCGCAAGTTATAGTAAGTCTGGGCGTAGTCGTCCAGCCAGGGAGAGCTGGCCGGATCGACGATTTGGACCTCTTTCAGATCGAGGCCGACTTTGTCGGCCAGCAGTCGAATCTCGGATTCCCGTCCCAACAGAGTGACATCCACGACATTTCGTCGCAACAGGATTTTCGTGGCCTTTAGAATACGTTCATCCATGGCCTCAGGGAGAACCACCCGTTTTTTTTCGGCATGCGCCCGTTCGATCAGATCGTATTGGAACATTACAGGCGTAACATGCCCGGAGCGGGCAATCTCGATCTGGCTTTCCAGTTTTTTTAGATCCACATGCTTTTCAAAGAGTCCCAGGGCCGTTTCTATCTTGGAGCGGTTGCCCGGGGCTATGGTATCGACCACGTCATCCATGCGTGTAGCGGTTTCATAGGTATCGGTTTCAACACTATAGATGGGCAGGGCATCTTCAAAGCTCTCGATCAAACGCTTGACCACTGGAGCCGGTTCAAGACCCCCGGTAAGGATCAGGCCGGCGACCTTCGGTAGGCTGGTGGATTGGAAGGCAGCCAAACTGCCCACGATCAAATCGACTCGATCACCGGGCGTAATGATGAGGCTTCCGTCTTGAATCTGGTTGAGAAAATTGGACAGCTCCATGGCCGCCACCATATAGGCACGGACCGGGCGGTTCAAGTTGCCGGGGGTTCCGCAAAGACGTTTGGCATTCAAGGTCTGGGTCACACGACTGATCGTCGGTTTACTGAGGATCTCTTCCTCAGGCAGGGCATAGACCGGGGTGGCGTGAGTCCATTGTTGATGTAAATCGCTCAGAACGTTCTCAATAATATCCTGGGGCACACGGTTGAGCATGATCGCCAGCAGCTGACAACCCTCGTCTTCAAAAGACTCTCTGAGCAGTTGGGCCAGCTCCAGAGTCTCCTCGCGTGTTTTCTGAAAGCCGTTGGCCACAACGACTACGGGTGCATCAATTTGGTTGGCCATTTGGGTGTTGAGGTCAAATTCCATCGAGGTTGCCAAACCCGTCAGATCACTCCCTTCACACAGAATAAAATCATAATGTCGTTCCAGCTCTTTATAGCGGGTGAAGATTTGGGCCAGCACCTCTTGGGATTTACCTTGACTGGCCAATGAGTAGGCATCATCGATGCTCATACCGTAGAGCGATTCGTAGGGAACCTGTAACTGATAGCGTTGTCGTATCAGTTCAATATCATTGTCTGGGGTTTGGGTTTGGCGAATGATCGGGCGGAAAAAACCAAGGCGTTCCACGCGGTGGGAGAGAATCTCCATGATTCCCAATGAGATTAATGATTTTCCGCTCCGGGGAGCATTGGTGGCGACATAAAGATTTTTGAGCATCTGGTAGTTCCTGAAGTTTTTCAAGTGAATTGATGTGAGCCGGAATAATCCACGCCAATAATCGTATCGGGGGGGGAGTAGGAAGCACCGATAATGGCAACGGCGCTAGGCCGTAACAGTGCGCCCAGCATGTGTGTATTCTCCTTTGTGCTTGCGTAATTATTTATTGAAACGATTCAAATTTTGATGATTGCTGTATCTACTTCCCTCTTCCTTTACAAACGCAGGAGCGTACCCTTATTGGCGGATCGAGATCAAGCAGAACTAATACACTAATTTTAATTAACGACGAATAGGGTGTAAATCGTAGAAAAACCATAAAGTTACCATTCGTTCCACGCTCGAGTCGATGGGATTGCTGACTGGAAATGCCCGCCACGAGATTGGGTCGGAGCACTCCAAGTTGTTTTCACAACACCGGTGTCATGAGCGAGCATAGGTTCTCGCCGAGCTTTTGGATGGCGGGGCGCTGGAGCCAATCGTTGAGATTGAGTTCGGTGCTTTGCTCCATATCCTCGTGGACGATGAGCTTGAGTTTGTTGACGGCTGTTTCATCGGAAATGAGCACGGTGGTTTCATAGTTGAGTTCCAGGCTGCGTACGTCGAGGTTGGCGGAGCCGACGAGTGCAATGGTGTCGTCGACTACCATGGCCTTGGCATGGATGAAGGGGGGCTTGCGGTGGAAAATGCGCGCACCGGCGTCGAGCAGTTCTTCGTAGAGCGCTTTCGTGGCCATGCCGGAATAGCGGTGGTTGTTTTTCTCGGGAACGATGATGCGTACGTCCACGCCGCGCCGGGCTGCGGAGCGCAGCGCCTTGATGATATCGTTCGTTGGCACAAAGTAGGGCGTCACGATGTGGATCTGCGATTGTGCCATGACAATGGTGTTGAAAAAGGCTTCGCCGACCATTTCAGGCGGGGCGGAGGGGCCGCTATCAATGATGCGTGCCATGGTCGGGCCGACGGGGTTCGTTTCGGGAAAATGCTCGGGGCGGAGGAGCGAGTCGAGCGGTTCCTCGGTCATGAAAAACCAGTCGCGCAGGAAGGAATACTGCAGTTCGTGCACCAGTGGCCCTTCCACCTTGAAGTGGTAGTCGCGGATCGCGTTATGCCCGCCGCTGGTTATGTTTTCGTTGCTGATGTTCACGCCGCCAAAAAAAGCGGTTTTTCCGTCCACGATCAGGTTCTTCCGGTGGTTGCGCAGGTTGATCTGGAATTGGCGCTTGAGCGGGTTGGCCTGACTCCACCCCTGGATTTCAAGGTTTGGTATGTTGCGATATTTTCGGAACATGCCGCCGAGGTAGGCGTGGGTTGATCCGAAGGTGTCGAACATCAGGCGCACCTTGACGCCTTCCTCGGCCTTGGCCTTGAGTGCGTCGAGGAATTCGACCCCTGTTTCGTCGCGGGCAATGATGAAGCTTTGCAGGTGGATGTGGTCGGTGGCGGAGCGGATGGCCTGCATCATCAGGGGGTAGGCCTGGTCACCGCAGAGCAGGGGTTCGATCTGGTTGCCATCGAGCAGGGGATGTTCGGGGTTGAGGCCATCGATCGAGCGGTTCACCTGTCGTATGAAATCGTTTTCGATGGCGGCGAGGTCGGTGCGGTAGTCGTAGTGCCATGCAATGAAGGCGCTGTTGTCTTGATGCCGCTCGTTGCGTTGCTTCATCATCAGTTGGTTGGCGGCTTTGTTCTTCAATCCCTTGTTGGGGACGCGGTCAATGCCGAACGAAAGGTAGAGGAGGACGCCGATGCCAGGGAATGACCAGGCCACGAAGATCCAGAGAATGGTTGCGCTGGCGTTACGCCGCCGGTGCAGGGCGTGCAGAACCACGGCGATGAACGCCATGATATGCAGTGCCGTGCTGAATACAACCCAGTAGGTAATGATGCCGAAACCGTTTTGTTCCATGCGGCGGATGTTAAGGGGCATGGCGGCGGAAATACAAGTAAAAGTACAGGTCGGGAGTTGCCATCTGGCGGGAAGGGTTTAGATTTCAGGCATGAGGTTTTTGCTATACAACATTTGCTACGCCACCCACGGCAACCAGCTCAAGTTCCCGCTACTTGGAATGCTGGGACTAACCCACGACCACCTGGACGAAATCATCGGATTCATCAAGGACGTGGATCCCGATGTCGTGGGGTTGGTTGAAGTGGATAGCGGTTCCTATCGCTCGGGCCGGAAGAGCCAGGTGGAGAAGATTGCCGCCGAGCTTGGCCATTTCCACTCCTACCGCTCGAAGTATGCCGAGGATTCCCGCTGGCAGCGTATCCCGATCTACAACAAGCAGGGAAATGCCTTTCTGGCCAAGGATACGATCTGCGGCGAGAGGTACCACTACTTCGAGCGTGGCATGAAAAAGCTGGTGATCGAACTGGAGCTTGAGCACGTCACTTTCTTCCTGGTTCATTTGGCGCTCAGCTACAAGGCGCGGCAGGATCAGTTGCTACACCTCTACCACATGATCAAGGAGACCGACCGACCCTACATCGTGGCGGGTGACTTTAACGTCCTCATGGGCGAGAAGGAGCTTCAATTGCTCCAGGCGGCCACCGGTCTCCGGAGTGCCGACAAGGAGATGCAGCCCACCTTCCCGAGCCATAATCCTAGACGGCATTTGGATTTCGTTCTCCACAGCCCGAAAGTCAAGATCAACAAGTTCGAGATGCCGCGTGTCCAGCTCTCCGACCACCTCCCGCTGATCGTCGACTTCGAGGTGGTGGGATGACGGCCTTTTACGGTTCTTCTGATTTTTTATGGTGAACAGCCTTTTTTTGACTGGATAACAGGATTATCAGGTGTCCTCATCCCATTTACATTAATCCGTTGGCATTCAATCTGTAGCGCAGTGGGTGAAATGAAAAACGTCGCAGGAAAACAAGAAAACGACGGGTAGTAGTACGAAACGGTGCGGAGTAGTTCATGTTTATGCTTCGTGTATTTCGTGGTTAACAATTCTTGTACTTGCCCGGTTCGACGGGCTAGCATCTGTTGGTGAATGAGGTGATGGCTATGAATGGATTCTTTATCGGTATTATTGTTGCGCTGGTTGTTGTCGGCGGCTTGTGGTTTTGGCTCAAGTTGAAACGAAACAAGTCCGCCAAGGAGCCCCGTATCTTTTCAAGCATCGAGCAGCTTCGCGCCATCGGACAGCTTTCGGTCTACAAGGTAATGACCAAGGAGATCGTCACCGAAACCGATCACACTTGGGGCGAGATCGGCTCGCGCTATCTCAGTTGGGTGCTCAGCAACAAGAAGATGGCCATGATCTTCGAATTCGTCATCGACTTCCGCTACAACCTCCAAAGCCCGCTCTTCGAGATCGCCGAAACGGGCGAGTCCGCCTATGCCATCACCATGCCGCCATGCGACTACGAAGTACACATTCGCGACATCCGCTTCTACGACGAGCAGGGCTCCAAGTTGCTCCCGTGGCTGTTGCCCGCTCTACTCAACGGTTTCCTTAGCAACGGCTTTTCTGAAGAGGACAAGAACAAACTCGTCGATGCCGCCAAAAACCACGCTGAAAAACAGGCGCTGGAGCTGATTAACAATATCCAGTCCGAGGTGCAGAAGTCGGCCACCTCCACGCTCGAATCCATCAGCCATGCGTTCGGCATTGAGAACGTCGAGTTTACATTCGCCTCCCAAACCACCTCCGAGGTCGCCGTCGCCGTCTCCGAAACCCTCGCCGCCTCCGCCTAGTACAAACCACGAAATACACCGAATACACGGAAATTCTTCATTGGGCGAATAAGGAAAAGTTTCCGTGTATTCGGTGTATTCCGTGGTTGAAAAGATAGTTGGAAGAAGTGGAGTAGAAATGAATTTTACAGACCTTGGAATTTCGGATGCACTGGTTCAAGCCTTGGGAAAAGAGGGGATCACCGAGCCCATGCCCATCCAGATCGAAGCGATTCCCGCGTTGATCGAGGGGCGGGATGCCTATGTCTCTGCCGAGACCGGCATGGGGAAAACACTGGCCTATCTGCTTCCCCTCTTTGAAAAAACCGATCCGGCGGTTCCCAATGCGCAGGCGATCGTTCTGGCTCCGACCCACGAGCTGGCCTCGCAGATCCACCAGCAGGCATTGCGGCTGGGGGAAAACTCCGGCCTGCCGATCAAATCCTTGTTGTTGATTGGCGGGGCCAACACCAAGCGGCAGCTTGAAAAGCTCAAGAAAAAGCCGCAGCTCATCGTTGGTTCCGTCGGGCGTATCCTGGAATTGATCCGCATGAAGAAGCTGAAGGTTCTAAAGGTTGGAACCGTGGTGGTCGATGAAGCCGACCGCATGTTGCGCGGTGAACTGCTTGGCGCTTTGCTGGATTTCTGGCAGGCAATTCCGACCCAGCCGCAATGGATCTTTGTTTCGGCGACAGAGCAAAAGGCCAGCTCGGCCGAGGCGGAAAAGCTCGCACCGGAGTTGGTGCATCTTTCCGCTGGGGCGAACCAGATCAATGCCGATATTGAGCACGTCTATTTTGTCGGGGAGGAACGGAACAAGGCCGATTTGCTGCGGCGGCTGATCCGGGCGGTTGAGCCGGAGCGCGCCATCGTGTTTGTGCATCGCAACAAGGATGCCGAGCTGGTGAAGTCCAAGATGGAGCACTATGGCATTTCCGTGGCCGACATCCATGGAACACGTGGAAAAATGGAACGCAAGAAGGCGATGGACGATATCCGCAGCGGCAAGATTCAAGTCCTGATTGCATCCGATATCGCCGCGCGCGGCCTCGACATCAAGGGCGTTACGCACATCTTCAACTACGACGTACCGTCGGGCAGCAAGGACTACCTCCACCGCGCCGGACGCAGCGGCCGGGCCGGGGAACAGGGCTATGCCATCTCGCTCATGAGCAAGCAGGAAACCCGCTTCGTCAATCGCTACGAATCCGAGCTGAATATCGAAATGGTCGAGGCCATCATTCGCGAAGGCGAAATCTTTACAGCTGAATAGTTCGAAATACGGTATGGCCAGAACCAAAATTGAATCCACAGATTGCGCAGATATGCACAGATTTTTAAATCCTGACAATCTGTGGACGGGAAATATAAAAGAAAATGGATAGTAGTTTCCAAAACCGTATTTCGGATGCCGAGGCGCTGGATATGCTCCGGAATATGCCGACGGCGGAATTGATGGCGAGGGCGGATGCGGTTCGCCGGGCGCGGCACGGCAACAAAACCTACTATGTGCATAGCCACAACCTCAACCCGACCAATCGTTGTGTGGCCAAGTGCAAGCTCTGCTCGTTTTGGCGACCCGAGAGCGCGGAGGATGCCTATGTAACCACGCTGGAGGATGCTCGGAGAAACCTGGAAAAGGCGCAGAACTGGGATTTGACCGACCTGCATATCGTTGGTGGCATGATCCCCGAGCTGGATCTGGAATACTATGAAACGCTTTTTTCGCTCGCTCGTGAGCTGCTTCCGGGGGTTCTGCTGCAAGGTATGACGGCGGTTGAGATTCACTGGATTGCCGGTAATGCTGGGCTGTCCGTTCGCGAAACACTTGAGCGCCTGATGGCGGTCGGCTTTGGTTCCATCTCCGGTGGTGGCGCGGAAATCTTCCATCCCGATATCCGCGATAAAATCGCAGGCCAGAAAATTTCCGCTCAGCAGTGGCTCGATGTGCACAAGACGGCCCACGAACTAGGACTTCCAACCAATGCCACCATGCTCTTTGGACACATCGAGAAGGACGAACATATTATCGACCACCTCTCCTGGCTGCGCACTCTTCAGGATGAAACCGGCGGCTTTCAGGCGGCGATTCCGCTACCCTTTCAGGCCAATGGCGAGGCGCTGGGCATCCAGTATGGCCCCTCCGGCGATCGACAGGTACGCGTGGCCGCAATTACCCGTCTCTATCTCGACAACTTTCCGCACGTGCGCATGCTGGTGAACTACATGGATCGCAAGCTGCTCGGCGTACTGACGCATAGTGGCGTGGATGATATCGGTGGCACCAGCCTTGACGAGCGCGTCGCCAAGGCGGCCGGTGCGCCGCAGAGCCAGAAATTCTTTTCTGCCGATGAGATGGAGGAGTTTCTTGTAAACCACGGGCATACGCCGGTGCTGACGAATTCTGTGTATGAGGATTTGGAGAGCGACGCTCCGTCGGAGCCAATCGAATGCGGCGGGGCTCCGACGGAGCGTCGCCCTCCAGCTTCTGCTTGGAAACCAATCCTTGGCCGTGTCGAAGCCGGACAGCGTCTGTCTGCCGAAGACGCTGTCTTGCTCCACGACACCGTCCCGTTCCACGAGCTGGGTCGCGTGGCCGACCTTCGGCGAAAGCAGGTGGTGCCGGGCAAGCTGGCCACCTATGTTTTCGACAAAAATCTCAACACGACCAACATCTGCACGACCGGGTGCAGCTTCTGTGCGTTCTACGCCGATCCCGGAAGCGGGCGGGGTTATGCCCTCACGCCGGAACAGGTTGTTGAGGTGGTGAAGAAGGCGGCCGCGGCCGGTGCAACGCAGATCCTGATCCAGGGCGGACTAAACCCCGATCTCAAGCTCGATTACTACGAAGCCTGCCTATCCGGTATCCGCGACCATGTCGATATCTGGATCCATTCCCTTTCGCCCACCGAAATCGAATTCCTCGCGCAGGAGGAGGGGATTACGATCCGTGAATGCATCCAGCGCCTGAAGGCGGCCGGGTTGCAGTCGCTACCGGGCGGGGGCGCGGAAATCTTGGTGGACGACGTTCGCGAGCGGATCAGTCCGAAAAAGACCCGATCGCAGGCCTGGCTGGATGTGATGGAGACCGCCCACGATCTCGGCCTGAAAACCACGGCCACCATGGTCTACGGTTTTGGTGAAACCACGGCCCAGCGCATCGAGCACCTAATGAAGGTGCGTGACCTGCAGGACCGCACCGGTGGCTTTACCGCATTCATTCCGTGGAGCTTTTCACCCAGCCATACCGACCTCGAATGCCCGCGTATCCAGAATGGCGTGGACTATCTCCGCATCATTGCGATGGCTCGGTTGGTGCTCGATAATGTTCCGCACCTTCAGGCGGGGTGGGTGACGGAAGGGCCGGATGTTGCGCAGCTTGCGCTCCAGTTTGGAGCGGACGACTATGGCGGAGTGCTCATGACCGAAGAGGTCGTGAGCGCCACCGGACTGGAGCATGGAGTGACCAAGGAGAAAGTGGTTAATCTTATCCGCGAAGCAGGATGGATTCCTGCCCAGCGCACCACGCAATACGACCTCATCAAGGTTCACGCCGAGAAATAGGACGGGTAGGGTCAGGTCTCAAGATTCAAGATAGGCGCACTTATCTTGAATCTTGAGACCTAGTACCTTTCCCTTTCCATGACCCCTTTATTAGTGGGGGTCATCGTGCTCATGCTCACCGTGCTCATGCTCGTCATGGTGGCATTCAATGCTTCTTTGTGTCTGTTTGAAGACCATGGCAATCTGCTCACTGGCTCGCACGGGATTCAGTGGCTCGGTTTGCAATTGCTCCAAACGGTCGCGGAGTGACTTCCTCTCTGGATAGAGTTCCAGATTGAGCCGGGCCATGGCGATAGCTCCTGCTGCAGCGTCATCTAGTTCATATAGGAAGGATCGGAATGTCAGGAGCAGGGAACGATCAATGATAGCTTGTTCCGGGTCGGCCACAGGGTGTTTTTCCTGCTGGAGAAGCGATTCGTCGAATGCCGCTGCGGCAGCCTCCATATCGTTCAGGTAGAGATTCATACGTCCGATTTCCAGTTGGATTTCATAGCGAGTGGGGTTTTTTTCTGCGGCCTCGATTAGCACGCCTATAGCCAGCTCCGGTTTATTGCACTCGTGGCTTAACCAGTAGGAGGCAACTAGGTAGGCTTCAATATTTTTAGGGTCGGCGGCGGTCGCGAGACGGAGCCATGGCATGATTTCGAGAACCTCGCTATCTTTTGCGTGCTGGACTTCCACGGGACTGATGGCCTGCTTCCATTTCTGGAAAAACCCAACAAAGGCGACCTCCTTCTTGTGGGGTGCGCCTTTGTGGAAATAAAGATCGGCCCGCTCATAGAGGGTTTCGGAAATCAGTGCCCGCGCGGGACCCAGCAGGTAGATGGAGGAAGCCGATTGGGATCCATCAATGGGGGTTGAATCGTTTAGCAATCGGGCTCCGGTTGCACAGGCCGCCAGCCAAATAAACAGCACCAAGGTTGGCGGGAGGTTTTTTTGCAGGAACCTCATGCCAGCGTCCCCCGCTGAAAGCGTTTCTTTTTGAAGATGAGCCACGCGAGGGTGAGAAATCCGGTAGTGATCAGTAGGCCGTAGGCAATTGTTCCCGCAAAGATCATAGGCTGAAGGGGTCCCCAGTTGTGCAGTACGCGGGTACGCATGTCGAAGAGCTCAAGGTGGGGCGCCGCATAATAGATCAACAACATGCATTTTTCCCGCCACCCGCTTTCATGCATCAGTAGTTGCGGGATGCGAGGCAGGTACAGGTAGGTTAGCGCGATACTGATATAGGTCAGTGTACTTCCAGCTCCATGGGAGAGGAACAATGTGAAGAACAGGGCCATTGCCGCAATGATTCCCAGCAAGGCATTATGGAGTAGGTAGACCTGAAACAATGTGCTTGTGCCAAATACGAGTCCCCGGGTCATGGTGACCCCTGCCACAATCAAGTAGAAAAGGGCGTTGGCCACAACAAGGCCTCCCCAGATTCCCAGCCATTTTCCCAACAGGAACTCAAACCGTCCAATGGGCTTGGTCAATATGGTAAAGATGGTTCCCGACCGAATCTCCGTGGGAAACTGGCGAGATGCCAGCGTAATGGTAAGGGTGATCGACAGCAGGAAGGTCATCAGCAATCCGATATCCAGAATATACGACGAAGGAACCTCGGTCCCAAAGGAATTGATCGTGGTTAGCAGTACGGTCATAAATGCCAGTAGAATAAGCACAATATAGAGATCTTTTTTCCGCAACATCTCCAGCCAGACGGTTTGGGCGATAATGATGATATTATTCATGGGATCAGTTTCTGGTTAGTGGGATTGAATGGCATTCAGAAAGTATTGTTCTAGATTCTGGTGCCCGTTAAGCAAGTGGTCGACGGTGTCGTGTTTAATGATTTTCCCGCGGGCGATCATGATGATTTCATCGCAGACGGTTTCGATCTCCGATAATTCGTGGGAAGAGAAGAAAATGGTTTTCCCTTGTTCTTTCAACTGCTCGATCAACTGGCGGATTTTCATGCGGCCGATGGGGTCGAGCCCGTTAGTGGGTTCATCAAGGATGAGCAGGTCGGGATCATTGATCAAGGCCTGGGCCAGGCCAATGCGCTGAAGCATGCCGCGCGAATAGGTTCCGATTTTCTTGTTGGCATGGTCTGTTAGCTCCACTTCCTCAAGCAGGTCGGCAACGCGCACTTGTTGTTCCTTGCCTTTGATTCCGAACAACCGTGCCGTTAACGTCAGGTATTCCTTTCCGGTCATGAACTTGTACGATTCAGGGTTCTCGGAAAGGTATCCAATCCGATTTCGTGCGACAGCGGACTGGACGTCTTGCCCGAAAAGGGTGGCCGAGCCGGAGTCGGGGGCCATGAAGCCCAGCAAGACATGCAGGGTGGTGGTTTTCCCCGCACCGTTCGGGCCGATGAATCCGACCGTCGAGCCTGGCTTGACCGCGAAGCTAACGTCGGCAAGGGCCTGATGAACCTGTTTCCCATGGCGAAACGCCACGCAAAGATTGGATACCTCTAATATGTTTTTCATGGCGGCAACTATACAAAGGGATGAAAAAAAAACAAGGACGCCGTTTGGCGTCCTTGCAATTACTTCAAGTGACGTTTGGTTTAGGGGGTGGCGGCGGTGGTGGCGGTGAGGAAGTGACCGTCAAATGATGCAGGGCATACCGCGTCAGTACCGATAGCGCTCTCC
>DAOUQA010000103.1 GCA_030625905.1 Kiritimatiellales bacterium
TTCCAGGCATATGGCACGACCAACGAGGTTACGTGGCCGGTCAAGTCGACACGCCTCTACGAATTGCAACATGCCGCCGCGCTGAGCAACGGCATGGAGTGGATAACGACGAGTTCTCCGTTCATCCCTCCCTCCGACACCGATGTGATGGAGCCTGTGTACGGTGTAAACGACACCAACCGGTTCTACCGCGTCGAGGCCACACCACCGCTTAGTCCATGAGGGCGGAGCTGTAGCGAGCCGTGTTGAGAAGTATGAACAAATCAAGGAAGGGAGACAGCGAGATGAATGCATCAACTATCAAAACGGGACTGGCATGCATGCTGGTTCTTGGACTAACCACCAGTTACGCCGCCGCACAGGGTAGCCTCACCCCGCCAGGTTCCCCGGCTCCGACCATGCACACGCTCGAGGAAATCTATCAGAAGCTGACCAACACCCTTGCGGAAGTGCAGACGACACAGGGGCAGGTGGCGGATCTGCAGGCAATAATGATCGCCATGGGTATGCAGCCAACGTCCGCCGGCATGGTTCTGATTCTGGCGGGCGACTTCGTGATGGGCGACACGTTCGGCGAGGGGGACAGCGACGAGCTACCGGTGCACACGAACAGCGTGAGCGCGTTCTGGGTGGACCAGACCGAAACGACCAAGACCCAATGGGACGAGGTATACAGCTGGGCGGGTGACAACGCCTATGCGTTCGACAACGCCGGATTGGGCAAGGAGGAGTATCATCCGGTGCATACGGTCAACTGGTACGACTGTGTCAAATGGGCCAACGCACGTAGCGAGATGGATGGCTTTACGCCGTGTTACACGATCAACGGCGCTGTCTACAGGACCGGAACATCGGATGACGTGTCCTGCAACTGGAGCGCCGACGGCTACCGCCTGCCGACGGAGGCGGAATGGGAAAAGGCGGCGAGTGGCGGCACAGCCAATCGCCGATTCCCATGGAGTGACGTAAATACGATCCAGCACACGCGGGCGAACTATTATGCTGCGGGAGGGGAGGATTACGATGACAGCGACGGTGCGGGCGACCATCCGGACTACGACAGCGGAGGCACTCCGTACACCAGTCCGGTCAGATCATTTTCGGCCAACGGATATGGACTCCATGACATGGCGGGGAATCTGTATGAATGGTGCTGGGATTGGTACGGTAGCACGTACTATGCAAGTTCTCCGAGCAGCGATCCCTATGGCCCCGGGTCGGGTTTGTACCGCGTGAGGCGGAGCGGTGGCTGTGGCGACTTCGCGAGCCGCTGCCGCGTCGCGAGTCGCAGGTACTACTCGCCTGGCACCGGTAGCTACGCCGTGGGCTTCCGCCTCGTGAGGGCAGCGCAATAGGTTATGCCGCGATGGCGTTTTCGTTGGCGTCGGGTTCGGCCGCAGAGTTGCTTCTTGCCTCGTCCTCCCATTCGGGTGTGCCGACGATGTAGTCATAGGCGCGTGAGCCATCCCATCACGTAGGCCGCCGCATTATCCTCAACCGTTGATAGGATTCTGGGGCTATACCCGCTTTGAGGTAGAAACCGCGCATTGTGCAACGGGTTGGTTGCAGGATCGTCACGGCCAATTCCGAGGCTGTCCACGAAAATAAAAAGAGTCTTCAGATCACTCATTTCTATAACCACGGAATGCGTAGAAGGGACTTGAATAGCATTTTTTTATGTGTATTTAGTGTATTCCGTGGTTTGGAAAGATTTCAGTGAATGGTTGACGGACGTCTCAACGCAGGTTGGTGCGCATTCGGCGGCGTGTATCCGGATGGACAACCCATTGCTCCGGCAGTGTATCGAGGAAAACAATGCGCTAGTGGCTGACTGGCTGAAGGCGGGAAAGCATGGCGAGATGGACTATCTCGAACGCCTGTTCCCCGAAAAGTCCAACCCTGGGAAGTCCTTCCCGTTTGCCAAGTCGGTCATTGTGCTCGCCTTTACCAACCGGTGGGGCGACCCGATGGCGCCGCACCCGTTCCCGGCGCCTGAAAGCGATGCCCTGCTGGGCCACGTTTCGGCCTATGCACGGGAAGCCGATTATCATTCAACCGGCCAAGCGATGCTAAGCAGATTGGCGGCAATGCTGGGCGAGGGAATTAAGGCCGAGGCGGCGGTCGACACCAAGGCGGTCTACGAACGACTCTTTGCCACCGTCGGTGGACTGGGTGTTGTGGGCGGCAACGACCTGTTGCGCGTACCCGACCAGGCGAATGTACGTGTGCTCATTGGCTGCCTCTTTGTCGATGCCGAATTGCCGGAGGTGATCCACGAGCCGGAGATGCCGTTTGCGTGCGACACATGCCGCGCCTGCGTGAGAAACTGTCCGACCGGGGCAATCCAATCCGGCAAGCCGATCGATGCGCGCAAATGCATAAGCTACCTCACTATTGAAAAACGCGGCGTCTTGAGTTGCGAGGAGGGTGGAATGATCGGAGACTGGCTTTTCGGCTGCGATGAATGCACGATTGTTTGCCCGCCGCGCGACAAGGCCGACACCCGCATTCAGGTAGATCTGGAATGGCTGTTGAAAACCCCGGCAGCGGAGGTCCGACGAGCCATCAAGGGCAATGCAACCGCCTATGCCGGGGTGTCGCAACTGCGGAAGAATGCGGTGGTGATACTGAAGAAGATGGAGACGCCACGAGCGGAGGAGCTCCTTATGTGGGTTCGCAATAATACGGGGAGCGACTTGATTCGCCAGCAGATCGGATTATGGTGAAGGAGAGAATGAGGGATGATGTGATTCTCACACAGAGCCACGAAGCCACGGAGAAGAAATACGGAAACGGGTAATATAATCTTTGCGGCTTTGTGTCTTGAGTGACCGAAGGGAACGGGTGTGATTCAATATCCCGCTAGGAAGGAGTGCGTTATGAAATTTATTGAGTTGGCTGAAAAGCGGTGCAGCATCCGGGGCTATAAGCCCGATCCGGTTCCGGAAGAGCTGCTAAACGAGATATTGCAGGTAGGCAACCTTGCCCCGACCGCGAAGAATCTCCAGCCGTTCCACTTTATCGTGGTGCGCGATTCCGGGAAGCTCGACGAGCTGGCCGCCGCCTATCCCGCGCCGTTCCTTCGCGAAGCGCCGGTGGTGGTCGTGATCTGTGTGGAGCCTTCCAAGGGCTGGACGCGCGACCGGTACGACGGTAAAAACTATTGCGAGATCGATGCGGCCATCGCTATCGACCACATGACCCTTGCCGCAACAGATCTTGGGCTGGGCAGCTGCTGGATCGCCGCATTCGATCCCGCCAAGGTGACCGAGGCAATGGGACTGCCCGAAGGCATTGAACCGATTGCCTTGCTGCCGCTGGGCTATCCGAACGAAGCCGGCCGCGAGAAAACCCGCAAGCCATTGGAGGAGTTGGTTCGGTATGAGCAGTGGTAAAAAGCCTAGGGTGCAACGAATGGATGTAAGGCAGCGAATGTTCAGGTGGAATGGATTTGTTTCTTCACAGGCATTCGTTGCCGTTCAACCGATTGCGAGAAGCTTCCAATGATTGGAATATTGGGTGCCATCTGGGGGATAGGGGGGATCAGCCTGCTGTTTGGCAGCGCACTGTTCCGCCTCTATCCCTATGCACGGGAATTGTACGAGATTCCGTTCGAGTGGATTCATTGGGTGACACTGGCCTTTTGCCTGTTCTTCCTCGGGTATGCCAAGGGATACAAGAGCCTCCATCAAAAATTTTCGCCGCGCGCCGCCGCACGGGCGCTCTACCTGAAGAACAATCCAACCGTGCTGCGCGTCCTGTTTGCGCCGCTTTTTTGCATGGGTTATTTCCACGCCACACGCAAGCGCAAGATTGTGGCCTACAGTTTCACCACCATGATTATCCTGCTGATTGTACTGGTGCGGAAGCTGGATCAGCCGTGGCGCGGGATCATCGACGCCGGTGTTGTGGTCGGCCTGGGGTGGGGGCTGGTTTCAGTCTGGATCTTTGCGTTCAAGGCCTTTTTCGGGAAGGGCTTCGAGGTTTCGCCCGAAACCCCGGTTGAACAAACCACTACTCTCCACCTGAAAGCGAAGCGCTAAATAATTCTAGGTGTGCGTACCGAGTGAAAACCCCAGCGTTTTTATTCGTATGAATTAGTGTCCATTAGTGGTTAAAAACGAGGGGCTGTCCGTCCTATCCCAGCTCCTCGTTGAGGCGGTTGATTTCGGTGCGCATCTTCTCGAAAACCTCGGCTTTGTAGACGCGCACGCTGGCTTCGGAGATGTCGAGTTTCTGGGCGATCTTCTTGTTGGGGATTTCTCGTGAAACCATCTTAAAGACCTCTTGCTTGGTTTCGTAGATGCCGTCCTTGATGTTGTCCCATGCGAGGTTGGTGATGTGCAGCACCCACTCCTCGCGAGCGAGGTTTTCGATGTCGGGCAGCACCTGTTTTTCGATGCTGAGGTATTCCTCCTGATATTCCACCGAATCGCGACCGGTGATAAAGTTTTTCTTGGTGCGGAAGAAGTCCCGGACGGTGTTGCGGGTCATAGCGGCGAGCCAGTTGTGGAACTTGCCCTTGTTTTGGTTGTATTCGAAATCCTCGATTTTCTGCCAGACCTTGGTGAGCACGGCCTGGCTGATATCCTCCGCATCCTCCTGGTTGATGCCCATGCGGACGATCAGGCTGAGGATGAAGCCGCGGTAGATGCTCTCGAACTCGAGCCAGGCCTCGGTGTTCTCGGTCTTCTTGAGCTTGGCCAGCAGCGTGACGCGCGTCGGATTGTAGTTTTCTTCGCTCATTCCGTTTGTTTAACACCAAGATCGCAAAGTCCGCAAAGGGAAGTTTTCCCGGCAAGTTTTCTATCCACAGATTTCACAGATTATCAGGATTTAAATCTGTGAAAATCTGCGTAATCTGTGGACTCTGTTTCGGTTGCGGCTCTGCCGTGCCGTGCGCTTAGCGTCTTTGCGTTGAATTCCTTTTGAATGGGGAGTTTTTGTTTCATTCGTCCGTATAGGTGATGATTACGCCGCGCCGCGCCAACGCGCCAATGGTGGGGTCGTTGCGGAAGGCGTAGGAGACGGTCAACATTTTCAGGTTTTGGCTCCAAAACAGCTGCGGAGAAACGACAAGGTCATCGATGCCGCTAATGTCGAGCGACATCAATTTTGGATATTTCGAGATGTTGGTGATGTTGCGGGTTCGGGTTTTGCTGATATCGAGCACCTGCAATCCATGGAGTTGATCTAGATCAGGCAGGTGGTTGAGTTGGGTGCCGGAGAGGCGAAGTTCAATTAGTCCATTCTCGGTCAGCATGTTCAAATCCGGCGTACCGGTATTGCTGGCATTCAGTATGAGTATATTCAATCCACATAGCGGAGAAATGTCGTTAAGTTCAGGATTGTTGCCTAGGTCGATCATCCAGCCCGAAGAACCCATGGCCAGCCATTTAAAGTTAAGTTTTTCAACTTTTGGATTTAGGATCTCCAGCGACTCGGCTATAGCCGGGAAGCGGGTTTCCGGATCGAACGCTGCCCGATTCAGGTGGTAGAAAAGGCGCGGGATTCCGTCGGCAACTCCGTAATCGATGAAATCCTTCGCCAGTTGCGGCAGGGCGGCATCGATGATTTCTCCAGCATCCTTGTATTTTTTTGCGAGCCGAATGGCGGGCGGGTCTTTTTGCACCGGAAGCCCGTGGTTCCCGGAAAGGATGTTCCATGCTTCGGAAAAGTGCTGCTGGCAAAGTAGCATCCTACCTTTTCTCCTCCAGCCTTCCCCGAGCGAGGGGTCGAACGCAAGGCTGGTGTCGAGTGCCTGTTCCGCCGCTGCAAATTTATGCTCCCGCTCCGCGCGCGCCATCAGGTTCAGGTAGTCCGGTGCCACCTGCCGAGCCGTGGCGGCAATATAGTCGTTCTTTTCCTGCAGTGCCGCAAGGGCATCGAGCGCCACACGCCCGCTCTTTTTGATCGAGGCAAAACTCTGGGCGAAAACCATGGCGATAATTGCGACCGTCGCGGCGATAAGGCCTACTGCCATCTTGTGGCGTTTCACGAGCAGGGTAAGGTGTGTGATGAACGTCGGGTTCTCGGCACTGGTGGCAAAGCCCTCCTGGAATTTCTGGATGTCGCGGATGAGGGCGGCGACGTTGGGGTAGCGGTCGGCCGGATTGGTTTCCATCGCTTTCATGGCAATGGCGGCAAGGGCGGGAGGGATGCGCCGGTCGGGTGTGCGCTTGCCGGGGGGTAGGAAATCGCCGCGAACCGTTTTCTGGAGCGATTCCTTAACGGTTCCTCCTTCGATGGGGCAGTGGTAGGTCAGGATTTCGTAAAGCAGGGCACCAAGCATGTAGATATCGGTCTGGAAGTCGATGTCGGACGGGACACCCTGCGCTTGCTCGGGCGACATGTAGCCCGGCGTTCCGCCCACCACGTTTTTGTGTTCGCGCCGCTTGGCGGAGCCCTCGAGGTAGCGGGTCAGCGTCTGGCCATCCTCCAGCGAAACCTCGTCGATGCTGTGCCACGAAACCGGCTCGCCGTCGTATTCGTTCAAATGGGTGATGAGGGTCGACAAGCCCCAGTCGAGGACCTGTACGTCGCCAAAGTCGCCGATGTTGACATTCGAGGGCTTGAGGTCGAGGTGGATAACGCCCTTGGTGTGGGCATAGTCGATGGCGTTGCAGACTTTTAGGAAAGTCCCGAGCAGGCGCGTGCGGGTATAGCGCTGGCGGTATTCCTTGTTGCCGTTGCGCAGCTGCTTGATAATGGCGCCCAGCGTTTCGCCCTTGAGCGCCTTCATGGTGAAATAGGGGTTGCCGTTTTCGTCCAGCGCAATGTCGTAGATCGGGATAATGTTGGGATGCTGGAGGTTGGCGGTCAGGCGGGCTTCGTAGAGGAAGGAGTCGATGTCCTCCTCGGAGGCAATCTTGGAATCCTGAATAAGCGCCATGGCCACTTTGCGCGCGGTGCGGTGGTCGTCCACCTCCCAGATCGCCTTCATGCCGCCTTGGTTCAGCTTTTGATTGGCGGTGTAGCGTTCTTCCGGATTTCCATCCATCAATCCGTCGCGATTGGCCGGGGCGTTTTCTTTTAGATCCTCCTCGAACAGGATCTTTTCCGTGTCGGAAAAAACAATATCGTCGGCAAACAGGTTGGCGTTGCCGATCTCCCGGCTGGGCGGTTTTGGTTTGTTGTCCGGCTTGTCCATGGTTCTTTCAAGGGTTGAAAACTGCCATAGACAGTAGCACTCGTGCCAGCGCAGGGCAACCTGTGAAAACAGCATGAATTCGGTGCTTTCCCGTGTATGTGCAGGGGGTCGGATACGTTCGGGGCATTTTAGGAAAATATGACGAAAACAGTAACAAATAAAATTAAATACGGAAGTGTTTGACAAAAATAATATATCCGATTAATGGGAAGGTAGTTCGAGGGAAACCCTGTTCCAGACGATCCCTGACGAGCGTATGCCCGCGTCGCCTGAAAAACGGTTTCCCGTCCATTGGAGGGAGCCGAAAATGAAAGTGAACTGCTATGCAAAATCAATAATCAACCCGGCAAGCAGACTGTTGTTAAGCCTTGCGGTACTTTTCGGAAGCACCGCCACTACCCACAGCGCCGTCCG
>DAOUQA010000260.1 GCA_030625905.1 Kiritimatiellales bacterium
AAACCGGTTCACAAAGCGCTTTATCCTTCGAGAAGGCCGTTCGTGAGATTCAAGCGGAATACAATGCGTGAAATATACCGTCCATATTTTGCGGCGGGTTCAAAAGCAACTTGCTAAAATAGATCGTAAGGATCAGCATCAAATTATTGAAGCAATTAAAGCCCTTTCAAGTTCCCCTCGTCCCGCTGGATGTAAAAAACTCTCCGGGCGACCTGCGTGGCGTATCCGCATTGGATCCTATCGCGTCATTTACGAAATTCAGGACGGTCAACTTCTCATTCTTGTCGTTGAAATTGGTAATCGCAAAGACCTCTACAGGTAAAAGTTTCTACCCCTCGGAAACTCCTCCCATGAGCAAAGCGATTGATAATTTACGAATGTAAATAGTGACCAACGGAAACGGTTCACCGAAGCGGGTGGTTAAAAAAGGACACAGAGGCAGGCAGAGGGAGAGAATCTTTCCTTGCCGTCCGGTTCCCGAAAACATCATTTTATAGGATTGCCCCCCCCCTATATGTCTAATATCCAGACCGGTACCTTTCACCGAGTCGGATATCCGGGAGCTGAGGGGAGTTTCAACTCCGCTCCGCGCAGCTCCCGGATTCCGGCTCGGAGGTCGAAAAAAAAGAGACCTCCGTTGTAATATTGGATATGGCGGCCTGCATGAAGCGTCCGCCGTATACATACGGAGGTCTCAAAGACATGAAGAACAAGAGCATATTCACCCGGCAAAATCAAACCCTCATCAACCTGTTCCGCGATGCAGGACATCCCGACAAGGTGCTTTGCGTTCCGCTCGACTACGCCAAGCTGACCCATGTGGCGCTATGCTGCAATGGATCGGGCAAGGTGCTCAAGAAGGCGTTCCCCATCAAGAATAACCCCGAAGGCATGGCCTTCCTGCTCAACGCCGTGGAAAAGATCTGCCGCAAGCACCACATCAAGCGCGAGCATGTCTTTTTCGGCGGCGAGGACTGCGGGACGTTTTCGCTTAACTTCATCCATGGTCTCCGGGAGCAGGGCTTCGTTGTGATGGGGGTGAACGCGAAGGATGCCAAGGAGCAGAGAGAAAACATGCAGGCGAGCACGGACGAGCTTGATCTGCTTGGCATTGCGAAGCTGCTGATCAATCGGCGGGGCTCCAAGGCAGGCGGCGAACCCGGGGCGGAACGCGCCTTGCGCGTGCTCACCCGCCACCGCAAGGCACAGGTGCGCCTGCGAACCGCAACCGGCAACCGGATCCACCAGATCGTCGACCAGCTCTTCCCCGGCTTCCTCGATGAAAAGCTCAGCAGCATCCCACCCTTTTCGGAAGCGTCGCTCTACCTGATGGTCGACCGGTTTTCACCCGCCCATCTTGCGCGCAGGCAGGACAAGCCGCTCTTGCGGCAACTCAAGGCCTGCGGCCTGCAGCAGGCCGAAGCGGCTCTCGGGAAGCTAAAGGCATACGCCCGGCAAGTGCTCGCGCATCCGCCGGAACTCACCGGCCTACTGCAAACGTCGCTCGCCAGCGAGATCAACCTCTACCGCTGCCTCGGCGCAAACATCGATCAGGTCGGGCGCGAGGCTGCCCAGCAGCTTGGCAAGACTCCCGGAGCCATGCTCACCACCATCCGCGGCATCGGCATCACTCTGGCCGCCGGAGTCTCCGCCGAGATCGGACCGCCCGACTCCCAGCCCAGCGGGCGACGGCTCGGCTCCTACGCCGGGATCGTCCCGCGCGTCAAGCAGACCGGTGGCCCCGAAAAGGGCGCGAAGACCGGAAAGGTATCGCGCCGCTGCAATCATATCCTCAAGGACTACATCGTCCAGTGCGGCAACCATCTCGGCCAGCACGGCCCCGCCGACCTCAAGGAAGACCACCGACGGCGCGGCGCCAACAAACAGCATGCCGACTTCGGCATGGCCCGGCGCTTCCTGCGCATGGGCATGCGCCTCATGAAAAACGGCGAATCCTACGTTCCGCCCGAACTGCGCGAAGGCGCAACCCTCGAAGAACTCCAAACCTACTACCTTCAGTCTTGGCCCAAGCTCCTCGAAAAATGGGTCAAGGCCGGTGCCGTGCATACCGCATTCGATCCCGCCAACCCGCTCGGTCAATGGCGCGAACGCATCCAGGCCATCTATGAAATAGAACTACCGCTTCCCAAGAAAAAATAGCCGCGAGCATTCAGCAACGGCGAAGGAAAAAGATTTAAACGGCGGAAACGCCCGGATGGCTATCACGGACTGTCACGCGAGAGCGATGGCTAGGGTCAGAATGCTACCGGGCCGATCCGCCCCCCTTCCAAGGGAGGCACTGCTCAAAGGTACTCTGACACGCTTGCGCCCAAGCGCAAAACCGATGTCTCGTCAAACCAGTCTGCAGCGGGCGGATCAAAAGAGCCCGGAATGTCACCACCTGTTTCCAACCGTTGGAATCCATCCTAAATCCGAAGCCGAAAATCCGCGCAAATCCAGCCCCGAAAAAAACCGCTCGTCAGCGGAGACGCTACCGCCATGCCCAAAACAAAACTCAAATATCAGGGTTGACTAATGCTGGTACTCTGACCCCTTTTCAAACCACCCTTTTCAGGGTATTTTGTGTTTGACCGGAACCTC
>DAOUQA010000106.1 GCA_030625905.1 Kiritimatiellales bacterium
TCTTTAAATAGTATCCCCCGCCCTCGGCGGCCGGCTTGGGTTTCTGTGCGGTTCCGGTTTTTCCGCCCACGCAATAGCCCTCCACGGCCGCCTCGAATCCGGTACCGTCCTCTTCGGTCACACGCGCAAGCAGTTTTTGCATCCGTCGGGCGGCGGATGGCGTAATGGGATTGCCAAGCTTCTCGGGCTTGTATTCCTGAAGCACCGTTCCGTCGGATGCAACCACCCGTTTGATGAGCAACGGTTTCATCTGCACTCCGTTATAGGCGATGGCGTTCATCATGGAAAGCGTCTGCAGGGCGGTCACAGCCACCCCTTGGCCAATGGCTACGCGCGTTACCTTCAGCTTGGACCACGCTTTTGGCGGAGACAGAATACCTTTTTCTTCCCCCGGAACAGGCAGATCAAATCGTTCCCCGAAACCGAATGACTTAAGGCTCTCGTATACCATCTGGTCGCCCATCATCAGTGCGACCTTGGCCACGCCGATATTGCTCGAAACCTTGATGATGTCCGCCACGGAGATGATGCCCTCCCCGTGGCTGTCGCCCAGCGCCGTGCCGCCGTAGACCCAATAGCCGTTTTCGCAGTCTATCATATCGTTTTCCGACACGATACCCTGGTCGAGCGCGGTGGCAATCACGCCGGCCTTCATGGTGGAACCGGGTTCATAGTTAAAGCTGATCGTGCGGTTGCGCAGCCACTCGGCCGGTGCTTTTCCATAGCGGTTGAGATCGTAGGTCGGGCTAGATGCCATTGCCAGAATCTCGCCGGTGCGCACGTGCATAACAATGGCCCACGCGGCTTTGGCGTTAAAATCATCACGCATTTTCTCGATGGTTTTCTCGGTGACATATTGCAGCTGCTGATCGAGCGTCAACGTGACGGTGGCACCATCCTGAGGCGGGTCGATAACGCTGCGTTCATGGTAGATTTCGTAGCCCCGTCCATCTTTCTTGCTCTCGAAGCGTCCGGCCTTGCCACGCAGGTATTGGTCCATCCGTTGCTCTATGCCGGCACACCCCTTCCCTTCCATGTTGGAATAGCCAACAACATGGGCCATGAGCGGCCCTTTCGGGTAGGTTCGCTTCGGCATTTCATCGAGCTTTACGCCACGCAGGTAAATGTTGGTTTGCCCTTCGGGGAGCATCCATTGATCTTTGGCGGCAGGCGTGTAGGTCACACCGAATGCCCGGGGGGCAAACCGCTTGAGGCGGTGTCCGGGAACATACTTGATCACGACCCGGTACTGGCGCGAGGTGTCGGCAAGTTTTTCGCGGATCTCACTTTCCGGGAGCTGGAACTCGTGCGCGAGAAACCTGCAAACCGCATCGGGATCACCGTTTTCGGCGATGTATTTGGGATCGACGAAGACATGGTACGCGGCAAGATCCATGGCCAGGATTTTGCCGTTGCGGTCAACGATACGTCCGCGATTTCCCATCGGCTTCCATGTGAGCCCCCGCCCTTTCTCGATCGGTTCGCACACCCACTCCGCAGGACGCAGGTGCAGAAAGACCAACCGGACACCGATCCCCGTAAAAACAATCAGGATTGCGGCTGCAAGCAGCGCAATCCTTCCCTTATGCCGTACCTCTGCCATGTTGTCCCACTAGTGTGCTGTCAAATCCCTAATGTTGTCCCGTTATTTATTGTAGGCTAGGGAATCATTGTCCGCCGCAAGCTGGTAGCTCACCTCGATAGTCTGCGCATCGCGCGGCCAGACCATGTCGAGCCGATGCTTCGCGATGGCGCGTTCGAGATTGCGCGGCGAAGTGATGGAGGACCAACGGTCCTGCTCGTTCTCCAATTTTTTACGAACGACGGACAGCTGATTCTCCTTGCTCTTGATCTCTTTTCCGAGGGCATCGCAACGGGAGCAGATCCGCATGTAGCTCAAGCCAAGCACGACGACCAGCACCAGAACGTTCGCCAGCAGCATCGGAAACGGAACCTGCACTTGGTTCTTTTTCATCTTTTTCTTTTTGCGTTTCCTTGCCATGCCTATGCCCCTACTTCCACCGCGCGCAACTTTGCTGAGCGCGAACGCGGATTTATGCTTTGCTCCTCTTTACTTGCCTTCAACGGTTTTTTCCAAATCCATTCCACCTGCGGCTCCTCGTAGATCCGCCGCACCCCACCCTGCTGCAACGATTCCTCGCGCGGAATATGGCGATTGAAAAAGTGTTTCACCAATCGATCCTCCAAGCTGTGGAAGGTCAAGACCACGATCCGTCCGCCGCCCGTCACACGGCCAACCATCTGCTCCAACACCTGGCCGATGCTCGCCAGCTCATCGTTCACCGCCATGCGCAGCGCCTGGAAGGTTTGCGTAGCCGGATGGATCTTTTTCCCCTTCCGTCCGCCCTTGGCACGCTCAACGATACCCGCCAACTGCGCAGTGGTTTCGATCCGCACCTTCGCACGTGCCTCGATGATCGCCCGCGCAATGCGGCGCGAGGCGCGCTCCTCGCCATAGCGATAAATAATGTCGGCCAGTTCCTGTTCGCTGGCCGTATTCACCAAGTCGCCAGCGGTCTGACCCCTCGTCTGATCCATGCGCATATCGATCGGAGCATCCTGCTGGAAGCTAAAACCGCGCTCGGCGACATCGAGTTGGAACGAGCTCACGCCCAGATCCAGTAGAAGGCCATGCACCCTGTCGACGCCCAGCCGATCCAGCTGCGCCGCCATGTTTGCATAGTTGTCGTGAACCAGTTCCACCCGTTTCCCCGCTCCCGCCTTAAGCCTGCCCTTCACCCGTTCGATCGCATCCACGTCACGATCGAAGCCAATCAACATTCCGCCGTCTTCGAGCCGTTCCAGAATCGCCGCCGCGTGCCCGCCGTTTCCAAGGGTTCCATCCACATAGATCCCCTTTGGATCGATGGCCAGTCCCTCCAGGCATTCATCAAGCATGACCGGTATGTGTCTCATCGCTCCCAAAGGTCGCTCCATTTTTGATTTGCAAGTCTGCGACCACTTCTATTAACGGGTATGGGCAAAGCCCATCCATAAATTGGCCATCGAAAATCGAAAAACAAAATTCCTACACTCCTTTTCCAATGACCGGAAACTTTTCGGGGTTTTCCTGCTCGCGGCCAAAGCTCCAGTGGGAGCGGTCGCCGTGGAGGCACGAAAACAAGCGGCCCGAGTTCGCCATCGATAAATTGAAAATACGGTCGCGATCACAGGAATGATCGATCGATTTTGAATAACTCAGAAATTTAGCCACCTCCAACATGCTCATCTTGTCGCTCCCCTTGGTCGTTCTATTTTCGGTTTCAGATTTGTGGGTCTGCGACAACCTCCCTCTATAAAAGGCCAGCGCCGCCTGAGTTCCATAAATCGAAAATCACAATTCAAAAATCCCTTCCCCTAATACCCACCATAAAAAACATCCTCCGCCATGGACGAATCCTGCGGCAGGGCTAAATCAAAGTTTTCGATGCTCCACAGCTCGATGCGCGTGAGCGTTCCCACCAAAACCACCTGCTCCTTCACCTCGGCATGCGCCAATAGGTTTTCGCCGATACGAATCCGTCCCTGCGCATCCCACACCAGCATATCCGCCCCGGCCGCAAAGGAACGGACCGCCTGCTGCCCAGACTTGTCAAGCGCTCCGCCCGAACGCAATTGATCCAACCGTCGCGTCATTTCTTCCGCCGTATAGAGGTATAGGCACTTGTTGTCCGGATGCGGAAAAGCAAACAGACGATTCGACCCGCCAAGCAGGTTCCGCCAGCTCGATGGAAAGATCATCCGACGCTTCGCATCCAGGGAATGCGTGAACGAACCGACAAACATGGCCGGTATATTTTCTACCCTTGTCATGGATTTTCCTCCACTTTGCTCCTTTTGATGGGGTTTTATGCCATTTCAAACCACCACCCGTCAAATGTTTTTCCGTTTATTTTTCAGTGTTTTTTCAACCCTTGCGGGGACAATCGTTTGCAATTCTCCAAAGGCTGGGAAAGTGGGCATCCCTTCCACCGCCCTCCCTGCGGGATTTTTTGACTGGATAACAGGATGGACTGGATACTTCGAATGCGGGTTTGATCGACAAGAAGCAATTGATTGTGCTATATGTGAGTGTTTGTTGCATACCGAACTGGGGAACAAGCATGAAGAAGACAGGACTCATCGTGGCCATACTGGCCTGCTGCGAAGGCGCGATGGCGCAATTACCCGACGGACTGTACGCCGCGTTCGATACGACGATGGGTGGCTTTACCTGCCGACTCGACTATGCCGAGGCCCCGGTCACCTGCGCCAACTTTGCGGGGCTGGCGGAAGGTTCGCAGCACTGGATCGACCCCACAACCGGCAGCGTCCGCAACGATCCGTTCTACGACGGTCTCATTTTCCACCGGGTAATCGACGACTTCATGATCCAGGGCGGCTGCCCGCTCGGAAACGGAACGAGCGACCCGGGCTATAAATTCCCCGACGAATTCAACACCAACCTGACCCATCACAGCGCCGGCATCCTCTCCATGGCCAACTCCGGCCCCGATAGCAACGGCAGCCAGTTCTTTATTACGCTGGGTGCAACGCCACATTTGGATGAGGTGCATTCGGTTTTCGGCGAGGTGGTTGACGGAATGAATATTGTTTCAAACATTGGAACGGTTGCAACCGATGCCGGTGACCGCCCGCTGACCAATGTGGTGATGAACTCTGTCCAGATCCTGCGCGTCGGTGCCGCTGCCGAGGCGTTTGACCCACCGATCCTGCCCGTGCCCAAAGTGTTGCCCCATTCGCTGTCCATAACCTCCGGGGTTCCGGCCAAAGTCTTGGCGGGCGCGATAACCAATCAGTATGAGGTGCGGCTTTTTAATTCGACGAACCTGACCGACTGGGTCGACTTCAACGCAAAATACTTTCCCGTAGCGACCGAGAGCTGGGAGCAATCAACCTCAATAAATCGCTCCTCGGAATATTTCAAGGCCACCCAGATTTACTACCCCCAGGCCGTCACCGCGTTCTCCGACATCGAGGGCCACACCCTGACCTTTACGAATGAAACCGACACCCTTGAGTTTACTCCTTCATCAGGAGGAACCGGAACCTGCAACATTGCTGGAAATCCCGATACGCTCATTTTCTGGGCAGAATGGACGTCGGCTCCCTATTTCGGAAGAGTTACATTCGATCCTGAAAGCTACGTTCAGTTCCAGTTTACCCTCTCTCCGGACGGAACCTGCAATGGCTATTGGTGGAACGGGGCATGGAACTCTCTCGGTGAATTCTCGTTCACCGATACCCCACCTGCGCCATAGCGCCGGTCGGAAAACAGTATTGCCCGTTCCTTGCTGGTTTCCGAGGAAAGCAATCCCTGCCAAAGCAAGCACTAGGAATAAAACCACCCACTTGATCCGCCGATTAGATTCTGCCTTCATCACATTTCCCCTTTCACAGTTTAACCCCGTCACACGCATCAAACGTCGGAGGATATTATGCGTTCACAAAAAACATCACGCAAAAAAACACATCACCGATGAGCCTTTTTACAACTCTTCCACAGTGTGGTGCGTACTTCCATTCCGATGGAGCGCGCTTTCTGTGCAATGTGTTCCGCTCGAACGATGCGTGCTCCATCGGAATGGACGCGCTTGAGCGAAGCGAAAATAATTTGCAAAGCAAATAATGACCGAAGGGAATGTTTCACCGAGGCTTTCCGGGAAAGCAGTGATCGAAGAGAACGGCAACCACGCGCTACACCGGCGTGGTTTTGGTCCAGGGTTTTGCAAGAATCGTTTTGCTTTCAAACGATGGCCCCATATAGTCGTTGGGCATGACGCACTACATCCACAACATTAACCCGATTGTGTTTGAAATCGGTGGGCCGCTGGCGGTTCGCTGGTACGGCATCTCCTACCTGTTGGGCTTCCTCGCGGCAATCCTGCTACTTCGACGCTGGTCGAAAAAAGGCGAGTTCGAGGTGCCCGTGCCGGAAGTAAGCAACTTTGTGGTGATGCTGGCCTTCTTCGGCGTATTCCTCGGCGGACGGATCGGCTATGTTTTGCTCTACAGCTTTGGCTCGTTCCTGGAAAACCCACTCTATCTCTTCAAGGTATGGGAAGGCGGCATGGCCAGCCACGGCGGGCTGGTCGGCGTGATCCTCTTCATGCTATGGTACGCAAAAAGGCACAAGCATTCGTTCTGGAACCTGAGCGACAACATGGCCTACACGGCCTCGCTCGGCTTTGCGTTCGGACGGCTGGCCAACTTTGTCAACGGCGAACTGTGGGGGCGCATCACCACCGTAAAGTGGGGCATTATCTTTCCGCAGGAAGCGGGACTGCATTATGGCCAATACGATCTGCCCATGATTGAAAAAATGGTCGCGGCGGGCAAACTGCTACCGCGCCACCCGTCGCAACTCTATCAGGCTTTCGCCGAAGGCTTCCTCGTTTTCGGCATCATGCTATTGCTGCGCCGCACCGCCTGGGGCAAGCGACCAGGCGCACTGAGTGCCAGCTTCCTCGCCCTCTACGCCCTCGCCCGCATCGGCATGGAGTTTTTCCGCGAGCCCGACAGCACCATCTACTTCGGTTGGCTCACCAAAGGCCAGCTCTATTCCATCCTGATGGTTCTCGGAGCAGCCATCATTATCTACAAACAGAGGCTAGCAGGAACTGAAAGAGAGCAACGGATTTATAAAAGCAACTGATCCGCCCATCCGTTGCTTTTATAAATCCGTTGCAAATTATTCTTTTAAGGAGGATTGATCATGGCAAAGCAGTACAAGGCACTTTCGTTGTTTTCGGGTGGGCTGGACAGCCAACTCGCGGTTTGCGTGCTGCGCGAACAGGGCGTCCACGTCGAGGGCATCATCTATAGCAGCCCCTTTTTCGGCCCGGAAAAAGGCGAGACGGCGGCCAAGGCGCTGGGCATCCCATACCACATTATCGACTTTACTGAAACCATCCTCGAACAGGTACAGCACCCGGCGCACGGCCTCGGAAAAGCCATGAACCCTTGCATCGACTGCCATACCCACATGATCATGCAGGCTGGCAAACTGCTCGAAGAATGGGGCTTCGACTTCATTGCCAGCGGCGAGGTGCTTGCCCAACGTCCGATGTCGCAAAACAAGCAAAGCCTCAGCGTGGTGGCGCGCTGCTCCAAATACGAAGACCTGCTCGTGCGCCCGCTATCCGCCGCCCTGCTCCCCCCCACCAAGCCGATCCGCGAGGGATGGATCGATGCCGAGAAGCTCCCCCAATTTTCCGGCCGCAACCGCACCCCGCAGATGCAACTGGCCGAGCTTTTTGGAATTACCGACTACCCCACCCCAGCCGGCGGTTGCCTGCTGACCGAACCGCGCTTCGGCCAAAAACTCAAGGACCTGCTCGACCACGAAGGCCCCGATGCCGACCGCACCAACATCTGGCTGCTCCCGACCGGCCGCCACCTGCGGCTGGCCGCCGACGTAAAGATTATCGTCGGCACCAATCAGGCCGACAACGACCTGCTGGAAGAAAAAGCGCACCTCGAAGACTACCGCATCGCCTGCCCCGA
>DAOUQA010000158.1 GCA_030625905.1 Kiritimatiellales bacterium
TGGAACCCGACAATGTCAGCATCGAGCATGGTTTGGCCATGCTTATGGTCGTGGGCGAAGGAATGAGCTATGCCGTTGGCATGGCCGCCAAGGCCACCAATGCCCTTGGCGACGCAGGCATAAACATCGAGATGATCAACCAGGGCGCCTCCGAAATCAGCATGATGTTCGCCGTCAAGGATGTTGACCGAAAAAAGGCCGTCCACGCCCTCGGCGAAGCCTTCTTCGGGTAGGGGTTGGGTATAGCCGGGGCTTAGGCGAAGCCGTAGAACCGGCTTTGTGCGCGGGGTCGTCTTGGCGCTAGCTAGCTCTACGCTCCCGGAAGTCCCCGGCATCTCGTTCGTGGAATAGCCCTTCCCATTATCCGCCAAAAAATGGGGCTTCGGGCTTGGTTCCGCTGAATGGGGTGGGGTATGTTCCTGCCTCTAAATACAGGTGAATTGCCATGAGCGCTGAAAACAAGGTTTTTATATACGACACAACGCTGCGGGATGGTGCGCAGGCGGAAGGGGTTACTTTCTCGCCGGTGGCAAAGATCCAGGTGGCGAAAATGCTGGATTCGTTTGGGGTGGACTATATCGAGGGCGGTTTCGCAGCCTCGAACCCGAAGGATATGGCCTTCTTCAAGGCCATCAAAAAGGAAAACCTAAAGCATGCGAAAATCGCGGCTTTCGGCAGCACCCGCCGCGCGAACGTGAAGGTCGAGGAGGACAAGGGTACGCTGGCACTGCTCGAAGCCGACACGGCGGTTTGCACGATTTTCGGCAAGACCTGGCTTTTGCATGTAACTGAAGTGCTGAAAACCACGCCGGATGAAAACCTGGCGATGATTGAGGAAACCTGCCGTTTCCTGAAGGAGAAGGGCAAGGAGGTCATCTACGATGCCGAGCACTTTTTCGATGGCTATTTCGACAATCCGGAATATGCCCTACAAACCTTGGAGGCCGCTGTGAAGGGCGGGGCGGATGTGCTGGCACTCTGCGATACCAACGGTGGCCGTCTGCCGAACGAGGTGTATGAAACCACCGCATGGGTGCGCGAAAATTTTGATGTGGCCGTCGGTATCCATACCCACAACGATTCGGAAATGGGTGTGGCCAACGCCTTGGAGGCCGTTCGTGCCGGTGCGGTGCAGGTGCAGGGCACAATCAACGGCTTTGGCGAGCGCTGCGGCAACTGCAACCTACTTTCGGTGGTGGCCAACCTGATCATGAAGACCGGCAAGACCTGTCTGGCCGATGAATCGCAACTGGCCAATCTAAAGCGGGTCTCGCAGTTTGTGAACGAGAAGGTCAACCTGCGCGACAACCAGCGTGCCGCATTTGTTGGTAATAGCGCTTTTGCGCACAAGGCCGGTATGCACGTCGATGGGGTCCGCAAGGTGTCGCAAAGCTTTGAGCATGTGCCGCCGGATTCGGTCGGCAATACCCGCCGCATCCTGATCTCCGAACTTTCGGGTGCGAGCAATGTGATGGAGAAACTGATCGAGATGGGACTCGATAATATCGACCGCAAGTCACCGGAGGTACGCGACATTCTCCAAACCTTGGAAAAAATGGAGAAGGGCGGCTATGTCTACGAGACGGCTGACGCCTCGTTCAAGATGCTGATCAAAAAGGTGCTCAAGGAGCACAGGAGCTTTTTTGAGCTCGAAGGCTTCCGCGTAATCGTCGAAAAGCGTAGCAAGGACGATCCATGCCTTTCGGAAGCGACGCTCAAGCTGAAGGTGAACGGTGAACGGGTTTCCGCGGTCGGTGAGGGCGATGGCCCGGTGGATGCGCTCAACATGGCACTGCGCCGTGCACTTGCAAAGTTCTACCCAAGCATCGAGGGTGTGCATCTGGCGGACTACCGCGTGAGTATCCTCGATCCCGAGGAAGCCACGGCGGCGAAAACCCGTGTGGTCATCGAGTCGTCCGATGGCGATACCACCTGGGGCACGGTCGGTGTATCGGAAAATATCATCGAAGCCTCGTGGGAAGCCCTCGTCGATGGCGTGGAATACAAGCTCTTCCTGAATGAGGAGAAGTAGAGCTGACGAGTGAAATGTGAGGCGTGATGAGGACACTTCTTGATCAAATAAAGAGGCTTGTGGAATCCGGAGATGTTCTGGTTTCAGCTCACGGCTACGATGAATTGGCGAATGATAACGTTTTTATCAAAGATGTAATTCGGATGGAAGAGGTTAGGTTGATCGCCGAATATCCGGATCACGGAAAGGGTCCGTGTATATTGGTTCTTCAGAATGATCGAAATAATCTGCCTGTCCATGCTGTATGGGGTATTCCCGCAGGGAAGGATTTTCCTGCGGTTCTTGTGACGGCATATCGGCCTGATCCGGAAGTGTGGAATGAGGAATTCACAACGAGGAAAAAGAAATGAAACGGACCCTGACGAAATTGATCCATGAAGGTGACTATGTTGCCGAGGTTGCTGTTGCGGTAATTGATTCCGATGAAGGTTGGGCTCCCTATATTTCGTTGGATGATGCATCGATGCTCGATGAGATCCGCGAATCCCTTCGACGGGGGGATACCCGGCCGGCCTTGGCGCATGGAAGAGTCTATAGCATAACGGAACTGGCCAGCAAGGTTGCTGAGGATCCTCCGAAATATAAAACAGACTGATTCGTGAGCCGTGAATTCTTCGGAATCGTATTTCACGTCTCACCCGTTACGGAACCCCCTAAAAATAATCTAAGCAATCCGGAATAAAACCTATGGCCGAACTAGCGAAAAACTACGACCCGAAGCAGGTTGAGGAAAAGTGGTACGCGAAATGGATGGACGACGGTCGCTTCCATGGCGATAGCGCGGACGGGGGCGACCCGTTCTGTATCGTGATTCCGCCGCCGAACGTGACCGGTATCCTGCACATGGGACATGCGCTCAATAATAATATCCAGGATGTGCTCACGCGCGTCGCGCGTATGCAGGGCAAGAATACAGTATGGGTTCCGGGAACCGACCATGCCGGTATCGCCACGCAGAATGTGGTGGAACGCGCGCTGAAGAAAGAGGGCAAGACCCGCGATGACGTCGGCCGCGAAAAGTTTGTCGAACGGGTCTGGGGCTGGAAGGAAGAGTATGGTAGCACGATCACGAACCAGTTGAAAAAACTGGGCGCTTCATGCGACTGGGAGCGCGAGCGCTTCACGATGGATGAAGGCTTAAATGAAGCCGTGCTGGAAATCTTTTGCCGCCTCTATGACAAGGGGCTGATCTATAGGGGTAACCGCATCATCAACTGGTGCCCGCGTTGCGAAACGGCGCTCTCCGACGAGGAGAGCGAGCACGTCGAAGTTGAAGGTGCTCTTTATCACCTCCGCTATACCGTGAAGGGCAAAAAACAGAAGATCGTGGTTGCGACCACCCGGCCGGAAACGATGCTGGGCGATACCGCCGTGGCGGTCAACCCGCGCGACGAGCGCTACAAGGATTTGATCGGCGAAAGGATCATCCTGCCGATTACGAACCGTGAGATTCCAATTATAGCGGACGACTATGTCGATCCAGAGTTTGGAACCGGCTTGGTGAAGGTTACGCCCGCGCACGACCCGAACGACTTCGATATGGGGCAGCGCCACGATCTTGAACAGATCAACGTGATGACCGATGCCGGGATCATGAACGAAAATGCCGGGCCATACGAGGGGATGGATCGCTTCGAGTGCCGCAAGCAGCTGATGGACGATCTCAAGGACGGCGGGCTGGTCGAAAAGGTCGACAAGCACCTACATGCGGTGGGGCACTGCTACCGTTGCGAGACGGTGGTCGAACCGCGTCTTTCGCCGCAGTGGTTCGTTAAGATGAAGCCACTGGCGCGCCCAGCGATCGAGGCCGTTAACGAGGGTCGCATCAAGTTTGTTCCCGAACGTTGGAACAAGACCTACATGGGCTGGATGGAAAACATCCGCGACTGGTGCATCTCACGCCAAATCTGGTGGGGACACCGAATTCCGATCTTCTACTGCGATGACTGCGAGCATGAGTGGGCGTCCAAGCGTGCGGAAACAAGTTGCCCGAAATGCCAGTCGTCCAACGTCCGGCAGGACGAGGATGTACTCGACACGTGGTTCTCTTCGTGGCTTTGGCCGTTCAGCGTGTTCGGATGGCCGGAGAAGAATGATGACCTTAAGTTCTACTACCCTTCCAAGACGCTGGTCACCGGAAACGAAATCATTTTCTTCTGGGTGGCGCGCATGGTTATGTCCGGTTTGGAAATCATGGACGACATTCCGTTCGACACCGTCTACATCCACGGCACCGTGCGCGATGATCAAGGCCGTAAAATGTCGAAGAGCCTCGGTAATTCGATCGACCCGCTCGACATCATCGAAAAGTATAGTTCCGACGCGTTGCGCTTCTCGCTGCTGATGATTACCGCGACCGGGCAGGACGTTTATATTTCGGACGAAAAGTTTGAGATTGGCCGCAACTTTGGCACCAAGATCTGGAATGCCGCGCGCTTCATGGAGATGCATTCGGAAGGGTTCGACGTCAAGGAACTATCCTTCAACGAAGCCGATCTGACGCCGGACGACCAACACCTGCTGGCCAAGCTAAACGAAGCGATTGCCGCGACCAACGACAATCTGCAGCGCTACCGCTTCAACGATGCGACGTTGTCGCTCTATGACTTCTTCTGGCACAGCTACTGCGACTGGTATCTCGAATATGCCAAGCCAATCCTGTTCAAGGGTTCGACGGAGCAGAAGAAGCACACGTTGCAGGTAATGCACTTTTCCTTCTCGACCGCGCTTCGCCTGCTACACCCGTTCATGCCGTTCCAGACCGAGGAGCTGTGGCATGGCATGGGCTACAACCACGAAGACGAAAGCATCATGGTTGCGCCGTGGCCGGAGGAGGACGTGGTAGGCGGCATCGATCCGGAGATCGTCCAGTATGTGGACGGCAAGCACGACCTGATTCGCGTTGGACGTATCTTGCGGGCGGAATACAACCTGACCAACAAGCAGGAAGCGAAATTCTGCATGCGCCCCGCCAACGCTGTCTATGGACAGCAGATCGAGGACGACAAGGCCTCCATCATGGCGGCACTCAGGGCCGAAAAGATTGA
>DAOUQA010000022.1 GCA_030625905.1 Kiritimatiellales bacterium
CCAATCTGTTTTTCACCACCCAGTCGCTTCGCTTCTTCGAGGGAACGGAGGCTGTAGAGGAATCCTCCGTGGACTCTGTGTCCTCCAGCTTGTCGCGCCGTAGTGTGACGAAGGCGGACACAGCGGCTGGTAAAACTTATCCGTATACTGCATCCTCGAGAGCCTTCCGCATCGCTGGAACGGACGGCTCAACGCCCGTCCAGATTTCGAATGCGCGCGCGCCCTGATGCAGAAGCATTCCCAACCCGTTAGCAATCTCCGCGCCAGCCTCGCGTGCGGTGGCCAGAAAAGTGGTTTCGGGATACATGTAGATGAGGTCGAATACGCACTGTCCCTCACGGAACGCTTCGGACGGCAGCAGCGAGGGGTCGCCCTCTTTCATGCCGACCGGCGAGGCCTGTACCACCAGATCGGCTTCACGACACAACTCAATCTGTTTCGGCTTTTCCAAGGCTTGAACCACCTCCACGTGAGGGGTCAGTCCTATTATTTCATCATTCAGCCTCTGCACCCGCTCCGCATCGATGTCGGCAAGCACGAGCGACTTCGCCCCCTCCTTGGCGGCCATTAGTGCCGTGGCCCGGCCCGCCCCGCCGCAACCGAGAACAAACACGGAGTCGTTTTTGATAGTCTTTCCGAACGATTCGTCCAGCGCCTTGAGAAAGCCATAGCCATCCGTATTGTGGCCAACCATGCCGTCTTCAGCAAACTCAATGGTATTGGCCGCGCCCAGCAACTGCGCGCTCTCGTCGAGTTTTTCGAGCCCCCGGAAGGCGATCTCCTTGTGCGGCACGGTCAGGTTGACTCCGGCAAAACCCATCAGCGCCATTGCCGGAAGTATTTCCATCAAGTGCTCCGGATGCACATCAAGCGCCAGATAGATCCCATCGAAGCCCAGTTCCCGCATCGAAGCGTTGTGCATCACCGGCGAGAGCGAGTGCCCGATCGGATGCCCCAGCACAGCAAACGGCTTTGTGTGTCCACTCAGATTCATCCCACCCCTCCTTTTAAACCACTAACCGGCACTAATGGCTTCAACACCAAGGGTGCAAAGGCCTCTTTCCTAGCGATCTTTTCGACCTTCTGTTAACCGTTCATCCCCACCGATTATATTTCCATGTATTCCATGGCTAACTATTTTTTGCAATCCGATTGAGGCCAGCGACGATGGCGAGGACGGCGGCCTGGTCGATATTGGAATCAGCTCCAACACCAAAGATCACACCATTGCCTGCGAGCTTGAGCGGGACATAGGCCAAGGCCTGCGCATCGGCCCCCTTGCCAATCGCCTGCTCGTGGTAGTCGGCGACGCTAAAGTCCACATCCACCATTTTCCTAATCGCAGCCACAAAAGCCGAGATCGGCCCGTTGCCGTCGGCCTCGACCGTCTTTTCCTCATCATTTATCTTCACCTTGATTTCACCGTGAATGAAGGTTGGATCGTTATCGTCCGGCCGCGGCCAGTATCCGACGAGTTCATACGGTCCTTCCGGCGAGACGAACTCGTTCTGGAAAACCGTGTGCACCTCGTCGGCGCTGATTTCGCGGCCAACCGATTCGCTGTAGGCTTGCACATGCTTGCCGAGCTCGGGTTGCATCGCCTTGGGAATCTCGATACCAAAATCCTGCTCAAGTACCCACGCAATCCCACCCTTTCCGGATTGCGAATTGATGCGGATGAGCCGCTCGAACTTGCGGCCGAGGTCGGCTGGATCGATGTGGAGATACGGCACTTTCCAGCCCATGCCGAAGCGTTCAGGTGCCTCGGCGAGCTTGTGTACCCCCTTGTTAACTGCGTCTTGGTGCGAGCCGGAAAATGCGGTAAAGGCATAACTGCCCGCATACGGCTGGCGGTAGTAGACCGGCATGCCGGTCAAGCGTTCAACGGTTTCTGCTACGTGTGCGAGATTGGAAAAATCCATTCCGGTGTCGATGCCGCGCGAGTAGAGATTGTTGATGCACGTTACGAGATCAACGTTGCCGGTGCGCTCGCCGTGCCCGAAGAGCGTTCCCTCCACGCGGTCGGCTCCCGCCATAAGCGCAAGCTCGGTGGCAGCCACGGCCATGCCCTGGTCGTTGTGCGAATGGAGCGACACGGTAATGCAGTCGCGCTTCGAAAAGTTGCGGCAGAACCATTCGATCATATCGGCATAGTGATTCGGCGGGCGGCGCTCAACCGTTGCCGGGAGGTTCATGATGAGCGGTTTTTCCGGTGTAGCCTTGCCCCATGCTTCGAAGACCGTCTCGCAGATTTCGAGGGAGAACCCGAGGTCGCTGTCGGTAAAATCCTCCGGCGAAAACTCATAGCGGATGTCCGATTCCGGCATCGTATCGGCAAGTTCGCGGATCTGCCTGGTGGAAGCCACCGCCCTTTCGATAGTGGTTTTCCGGTCGAGGCCAAACACCTGCATCATATGGAGATCCGAGGGCGCGATATAGGCATGCACGATACCCCGCTTGAGCCCCTTGAATGCCTCAAGGGTGCGATCGATCAGATGTGGGCGGCACTGCGTGAGCCCCATAATGAATACATCGTCGGGAATGTGGCTCTCTTCGATCAACCGCCGGAAAAAGTCGAAATCCTCCTGGCTGGCCGACGGGAAACCGGCTTCGATATGCTTGAAGCCGATATCGCAGAGCATCTTGAAATATTCGAGTTTCTGATCCGGATCCATCGGATCGGGCAACGCCTGGTTTCCATCGCGAAGATCCACCGAGCACCATTGCGGTGAATGGGTAATGCTCTTCGCCGGCCACCGACGGTCGGGAAGATCGATCATCTCCGGAATCTTGTATTTTGGCACACTCATCTTCTTTCTCCTAAACGGGGCTTAACCTAACCAACCCCGCTTCTCAACTCCATTCCATTCAAACAAAAAAACCTCCGTCCCAAAGGTTCGGGGCGGAGGTTTATCAAATCGGTTGAATCAGCAACCTATAGGCAAACAGCCCCCGCAGGATTATTCCCAGTGAGTAGTAGAACTAGCAGTCGGTTGTTGAATTCGTTATTCATTACTGCGCGGAACATAGTCCCGCTCCTGCGGAGCTGTCAAATCCTAATAAGCACCTTTTCCAATGCCGGCGCTACTTTACCGCTTGTTTTTGCGCTTCGAGCCACCCCCGAATGGCTGTACTAGACTTCTGCCTTGGGGTAGGAACCGAGGACGGTCATGAGGGTGCAGTGCTCCTGCAGCTCTTCGAGGGCGCGGGCGACTTCGGGGTCTTCGGCATGGCCGTCGATGTCGACGAAGAAATAGTATTCCCATGCCTTGTTGCGGCTGGGACGCGACTCGATCTTGGTCATGTTAATGTGGTCGGTCTTGAAGACGGAGAGCACGTCGTAGAGCGCACCGACCTTGTGCTTCACGCCGAATACGATGGAGGTCTTGTCATTGCCGGTCGGGGTGCTGAATTTCTGGCCAATGACGAGGAAGCGGGTGGTATTGCCTTGTATGTCCTGGATGTCTTTGGCGAGCACTTCAATTTCGTACATATCGGACGCCATGATGCTGGCGATGGCGGCTGAGCCGGGTGTTTCGAGCGCAAGCTGCACGGCCTTGGTGGTGCTTTCAACCGGCGAGAGCTTGGCGTTGGGCATGTTGGCATTCAGCCAGCTGCGGCACTGCCCGAAGACCTCCTGCTTGCTGAAGATAAGGTTGATCTCCTCCTTTGGCTGCCTGGCCAGCAGGGTCAGCGAAATAGGCAGATAGATTTCCGCGCAGATCTTGAGCGGGGTCGTGGCGAACTGATCAAAGGTATGCGTGACAGCGCCCTCGCTCGAGTTTTCAACCGGCACCACACCATAGTCGGCGGAGCGGTTCTGCACGCGGTCAAACACCTCGCCGATGGTGCTAGTGGGAATATAGTCGACGCTTACGCCAAACTTGCCGCGCGCGGCCTGGTGCGTGAAGGTCGCCTCGGGGCCGAGATAGGCAATCTTCATCTCGGTTTCGAGCGCCAGCGCGGCCGACATGATTTCGCGGTAGATGGCATGCGCCGATTCCTCCGGTAGCGGCCCTTCATTCAACGATTTGATCTTGTCGAACACCGCGCGTTCGCGGGAAGGTACATAGATTTCCGCGCCGGCTTTCTTCTTTTCCTCGCCAATGCTCAAAACCACGTTGATGCGCTCGTTTAAAAGCTTCACGATTTCAGAATCGAGCGAATCGATTTGTTTTCTCAGATCATCTAAATCCATGACTTCCTCTCTAAACTATCTGTGGTTCATCTTCCATCCCACTTGAATCGGACTGGATCTCCTCGTCGAGCGCGGCAACGGATTCGTCCTCGGTTGCCTCTGCCTCGCCTTTCTCAGCACCAAGCTCCTCTTCCATTTCGGGGAAGGTTTCGGTGCTTTGTTTTTTGCCCTCCGTCGGCAGGGCGCGCCTCAACTCCTGACTACCCGGGAGATCGGCGATCGTGTTAATGCCAAAATGCTCCAGAAACTTTTGCGTGGTGCCAAACAGCCACGGATGTCCGGGAAGTTCGCTGCGTCGCACCACGCGCACCAGCTGCATATCGATCAGTTTGCGTAGCACCCCATCCACTGAAACACCACGCACCTCCTCGATTTCCGAACGCAGGCAGGGCTGGCGGTAGGCCACGATCGCCAGCGTTTCAAGCGCCGGCTTAGAGAGCCGCATGGTCTGGTTCTTTTCGAGCAGCGCGCGCACAAACGGCCCACAGGCGGCATCGTTCTGCAAGCGATAGGCTTCGGCCACCTTTGCCACGCCTAGGCCCAGCTTCGCTTTATCCAAATCCTCCTGAAGTTCCTCCAACGCCCCCTCAATCTGCTGATCAGTCGCCTTGGCATACTGCTCGTAGGGTCCGGCGAACCCGTTTCCGGTCTCGATCATTGCCTTGCGCATGCGCTTGATGCTCAACGGCTCCTTGGCAGCGAACAATAGTGCCCCGACAATCTGTTTCAGTTCTGGAAGTACATCAATCGTGCTTTCGCTCATTTCCATCTCCACTCAAATTCTATCCAAAATGTATTTCGTGGTTCATTATCGAACAGTCGCGTTAAAGTAGCTCCCCTTTAACCACCAGCGCTTCTTCGGGTGCCTCGATCTCGTTTTTCTCCGGTTCGCGCGCTTCCACGACAATGTCGCCAAATTGGTCGTCCTGTACCGCCGCGATCCGGTTTAGCTTTATCAGTTCAAGCACGGCAAGGAAAGTGCAGATAATCTCCTGCCGCGAGTTCATGCCCGTGAACAAATCGGTAATGCTCAGCCGCTTTGCGATTTTCAGGTTTTCGACGATATAGGTCACCTTCTGCGAAACGGTGTATTCCTCCGCAAAGATTTCCTGAAGGTCTTCCTCCTGCACGCGGCCCAGCGCCTCGTTCAGCGACGAGATCAGATCGAAGATACTCGCATCGCGCAGATCCACATCCGGTGGTGCACCCAGCTCGACGTGCTCGCTCTCGCGGCCAAACACGTTTTCCATGTGCAATTCGAGGTCTTCGAGATGATCGGCGGCATCCTTGAACTTCTTGTACTCCACCAACTGGCGAACCAGATCCCAGCGCGGATCCTCCTCCTCTTCGTCCGTCATGTCCGGACGCTCCTCCACCGGCAGCAACATGCGGCTCTTGATCAGCATCAGCGTCGCCGACATCACGATAAAGTCGCCCGCAATATTCAGGTCGAGCACCTTCATTAATTTCAAGTATTCCATATACTGGTCGGTCACCCGTCCGATCGGAATATCGTAGATGTCCACCTCGTCCTTTTTAATCAGGTACAAAAGCAGGTCCAGCGGCCCCTCGAATACCTCGAGTATGACCTTATAGTCGTCTTTAATCAGTTCCATTTGGTTGTTCATGTTCGTTCAAGTTTTCGGTTGGTGATTTTTGACTTGTGGAACTCCGTCGGCCTTGGCTTTTTTTAAAGCTGTCGCAGACCCACAAATCGGAAATCTAGATTCTAAAATTAGACAAAGCCAACGGCCTTTCTGGCCTTGTCCAGCGTTTCACGGGCGAGGGCCGAGGCCTTTTGCGCACCGGTGCGCAGCACATCATTCACATAGTCCATGTCGTCGGCGAGCTCGGCGCGCTTCTCGCGCAGCGGGGCAAAATGCTCGTTGATTTTTTCGAGCAGCTCCGTCTTGGCGTGGCCATAGCCCATACCACCGGCACGGTAGCGCTCCGCCAGCTCGGCCAGCTCCTCCTCGGTAGCAAAAAGCTTGTAGAGCGCAAAAACATTGCAGGTTTCCGGATCCTTCGGGTCTTCCAGCTCCTTGCTGTCGGTCACGATCTTCATTACGCGCTTTTTCAACGGCTTGCCTTCGTTGAAGATTTCGATGGTGTTATCGTACGACTTCGACATTTTCTGCCCGTCGATACCCGGCACCACCGCCACGTTTTCACGGATCGACGGCTCGGGGATCGTGAACACCTCGCCAAAGGCGTTGTTGAAGCGGATCGCCAGATCGCGCGTCACCTCGACATGCTGCTTCTGGTCACGTCCGACGGGAACGATGTTCGACTGCACCGCCAGGATATCGGCCGCCATCAGCACCGGATAGGCAAACAGACCGTGCGATGCCGCGATACCCCTTGCAATCTTGTCTTTGTAGGAATGGCAGCGCTCCAGCAGCCCCATCGGGCAAAGCGTCGAAAGCAGCCACGCCAGCTCATGCACTTCCGGCACATCGCTCTGGCGATAGAAGGCCGTCTTTTGCGGATCGATCCCGCACGCGAGGAAGTCCAGCGCGACATCCGAGGTCATCTGCCGCAGCGCATCGGCATCCTGCACTGTCGTCATGGCGTGGTAGTTGGCGATGAACAAATACGCCTCGCCCTGCTCCTGCAACTCGATCGCCGGCTTCATCATGCCGAAATAGTTGCCGATATGCAGCTTGCCCGAAGGCTGTATGCCCGAAAGTATTCGCATCAAATAACTCCGTTATTTAGTTATTGGTTACTGGTTATTCGTTATCAGGGCTCCCGCTTGGAAGGCAGTTTCCCACTAACTATTAACGATTAATTAATAACCGGCGGGTTTCCCGCCCAAATCAAAAGCCCGTTTCTACCCGTTATCCCAACCCGTTACAAATCCATAAACCCCGCAAATCCTGCCGCCCACCCCTCGTTTACTTTTCTTGAAAAAGTCCTTTGGGAAGCAATCAATATGAATACACCAATATCGACACCTCCGCTGAAGTTGCCTCGGGCAGCTTTAGATATAGCGTCATTCCGAAACCTCACCCACGCGCCCGGCCTGCTCGCCACCACCCGATTCGCCCAAACGGAAAATCGGTTTCGACTATAAAGGCGATGGGAAATAGGCTTTAATCACTTCCGATTATTTGATTTTCAGGAGGTCGGATGAAAAAACTCATTTTGGTGGGTTTCGGGTTGGTTGCGATGATAGCCCTTGCAGATGGGTCGGAAATCAATGGTTGGGTTGTTGCCATGTCGGTGGAGTCGAGGCCTGCCAATGAACTGCTGGGAAAATATAGCGGAGTGCCGGTTATCGAGGAGACACTGGAAGCGCTATGCAATAAAACCGACTAGGAAAGGATATTTTCAATGGACTCTCTAAAGCAGAAAAGGAGCAAACAATGTTAAAGCGTGACGAAGCGGTTTTGGTATTCATTGATGTGCAGGGCAAGCTGCACGAGATCATGCATGAGAAGGATGTGCTCGACGCAAATCTGGAAAAGGTGATCCGTTGCGCGCAGTTGCTGGAGGTTCCAATCGTTGGAACCGAGCAGATTCCCGAAAAACTTGGCTCGACCAAGGAGCCGTTCAAGTCGCTACTGGCCGATGAACCCATTGTTGCCAAGTCGGCGTTTAGTTGCTGCGGCGAGCCGAAATTCATGGAACAGCTCGAACGGCTTGGGCGCCAACAGTTCATTCTGATCGGCATAGAAACACATGTTTGCGTGTATCAGACCGCAATTGATCTTATGGAGTTTGGTAGCGAGGTGTTCGTGGTGGCTGACGCGGTTTCGTCGCGCGTGCCCGAAAACAGGGCGTTGGCGTTGCAGTCGATGCGCGACGCGGGGGTGCAGGTGCTACCGACGGAAACCGTGCTGTTTGCCTTGCTGCGCGATGCCGCCGATCCGCGCTTCAAGGATCTGCTCAAGCTGATTAAATAAGGGGTTTCGGAAAAACTGTAGCCGGGGTCGGTGACCCCGGATTCGTTGAGCTGGTTTTATTCCGAATGGCGGGATCACCGAGCCCACCTACAGTAGATCACCGGTTCCAAAGTTTCGGGGCGAGTCCCTTGGCTACCTCCGGAATATCCGGCGTCTTTTGCTGCTACGCTTTTTCTTTTCAGGTGGCGGCTCCTCAACGGTAGCGTCTTCGGGCGAAATGCCGGTTTCGTCCGGTTTGTTGCTGCCGGGGAGAACAAGTGACCCCATTCCCTTGAGGGCATCGCCTGCAAAGCCGGTCACGCTGGATACCGCGCCAATGATGGAGTCGTAGAAGGCATCGAATATCTTGCTGGAGGCTTCACCTAGGCTGGTGCCGCCTTCCTTCTTTCCGATATCCTTCATTTCGATGGTGGGCAGTGGAATGGGGGCGGTAGGCAATGCGGATAATTTGGCCTTCACGATGCCACCTTGGACGAGCAGGTGCTCGATGATAACCTTCTGCTCCTCGGAGATTTCTGCTTCGTGCTCCTCCATCGCCTTGTCCTTCGTTTCGTCGCGCCGGGCAACGGCGCCTTCGATGGTTTGCTGGAAGGCCTTGATATTGTCGGTCATGATCTTGCGTTCGTAGGCGATTCTCGGTTTTTCGATGTAGATCTCTTTGATCAGCAGGGTGTCGGCCTGCAGGGTGTCGGGGTCGAGGCTGAGCTTGAATTGCTGGAGCTTGACGAGGTGCTTGTTGGCGAATCCCTGCGGGTTGCCAACCTGCAGGTTTGAGATGCCCACGGTTCCCTTGAGCGGTTCGACGGTAAGGAGGTCGAAGGCGAGCAATGTGATCTCTTCGGCTTCGATGGTTGCCGTTTCGTTGGTGTCGCTCTTTTTCACATAGGTCATGGGGTTTAGCTTGTTGAGCTCAATCAGGCCTAGTGGTCTGGCGGCCGGTTCGTTGGTTGTGGTGGCGCCGGGGGGCAGGAGGATTGCGTTGACGGCGAGGTTGGTCACGAACAGGGTTTCGAGAATGACCGGCTGTTCCGCCAGTGGAACGGGGGCGTTGGTTGTTCCGGCCTCTGCAACTTTCTCCGGTTCGGGAGCGGGTGTTTCCGGCGTGGGCGGCACAAAGCCCATCAACGATTTTTGAAGCTCTGCGACGTTGCCGGTGGTTTCCGTTTGCTCAAGGTTGATTTTGGGGGAATCCACGAACACTTCGTTGATGACAACCTGCCTGGAAAAAATCGATTCCGGATCGAGGGCAACATTGATTTCCGCCAGATAGAATAGGTTGGTGGCGTGGAAGCCATCGGGATTGGGCACCGTTATGCCCTTGAGCTGTATCGAGCCGTCGACCAGTTTGACTGAAATCGAGCTGATGCCCGCCAGCATGGCTGGTTCCGAAGGTGCGTTGATTGGCGTGGAGTCGAGCAGTTTGACTTGCATGTCGTCCACCAGGAGGTTGTGGAGTTCGATAGGAGGCGGAGCCGGGGTGTCCGGCCCCGGCTGTGCTTCAGGCTTCGTCGAGGCTGAAGAGACCGTATTCGTCGGCAGGTTGCCGGCAATGGCTTCGGCAATCTTCATGAATTCCGCGACAGTGTCGGTTTCTGGGTTGTTCTCCAGAAAGGCGTAGGGCTTACGTACCTGCACATCGAGGATGGAAAGCGGTGGGGAATGGAGGGTGGCTGGATCGAAGCGGACATCGATCCCGTCCAGACTGAACAGGTCGGGTGTGGCAAGGCGACGGGGATTGGTGATGGAGAATCGACCCAGCTTGAGCGTGCCATCTATTAGGCCGACCTCCATGTTTTCCAGCAACACCTGGATGCCGAGGGCGGGATCGATGCTGTTCACTAGATGGAACTGGAAGTTTGCAACGCCGAGATGGTGTATTTCAGGGGGCGGCGGAGGGGGTTTGATCTCAGCGGAAGGCTCTGTTTCAGCCTCCTGCTCCCGTTCTGTTTCCGGCGTTTTCTTTGGAAGCGGCCATTCCAGTATGCGGGTCTGGGTGGCGTTGGCTATGCTGAGGAATTCAGAGACGGTGCTGGCGTCAGAGGCCCATTCGACAAAGAAGTGGGGATTGCGCACCTGGACATCGAGAATAGAGAGCGGTGCTTGGTAGATGCTGGCGGGATCGATTTGGACGTGGATATTGTCCAGCGTAAAAAAATCCTTGGAGGCCAACCGCCCGGGATTTTTTACATAGAGGTTCTTCAGCTGAACGATGCCGTTCGTCATGCTGACGGTTAGTTGCTCCAGCCCCAACGCGATATCCAGATGCGAATCGTCGGTATGCGCCAGATGGAACTGGATATCGTTGATTTCCAGCGATTGGACGATTACGACCTTGGGGGTCTTCCCCGCTTTTTTCTTCTTCTTTCCCTTTGGTTCTGGCGGAATGTTCGGATCGTAGCCGATAAAACCCCCGATGCTCCGAATGTACTCGGCAATGTTGTCGGAGGCGGAATTCTGTTCGAATGTGAAATGCGGGCTGTTGATCCGCACCTGGTGGACCGTCACTGTTTCGCTGAAGAGGGATCCCATGTCGATGGCGATATCCATGCTGGCGAGCGAGACGGCGTTGGATTGGCCGAAGCTCTCCTGATTGGCGATTGAAAAACCGGAGAGATGAAGAATGCCCTTGCGCGGATTGATGGAAAGCTTCTCAATCGCAACCGGAGTCCCGAGGGCTTTTGGGCCGATCATTTTCACAATGACCTTCACGGTGGGGCCAAGCCAAAACAGCACCCCGAGAACCAGCAGCAATGCCAGCGAGGCCAGGCTCAGGAGAACAATCTTCAATGCTTTTTTCTTTTTCATGACAAATCTGCGCTCTGGTTTTCCTTTTATAGAGGATGAAACATACTGAATGGCCTAAGGTTTGGAAAGCCATTAGGCACGAAGGGAATACTCCATGCCCCGCGCTCGCTGCCCCGGCGCATTTCCTGCATTTACTGCTTGTATCACAGGACGTTGCGTCTATTATGGCGCGCTCGAATATTAAGGAGGGGGTGTTGTTTTTTCTGGCCGGGTGGCCGGGCGGCATTTCCCGATAGTTAAATCAACAAAGGTTTGGGAGCGCGTGTTCCCACTTTATTATGGAATCAACAACCAACACAGCCATGGGTGTGGAAGCCGCAGCCATGGAAGCAATGTACGAAGAGACCCTCAAGAACTTCACCGAAGGGTCGATTGTTACCGGTAAAATACTTAGTGTCCACGACGGCGACGTGCTGATCGATATTGGATACAAGTCCGAAGGAATCGTTTCCGTTCAGGAATTCAACGATTTGGAAGAGGATCCGGTCGGCCAGGAGATCGAAGTCTTCCTCGAACAGCTCGAAGACAAAGAAGGCATGATCGTGCTCAGCAAGCGCCGCGCCGTACAGCAGCGCGCATGGGATTATGTGGTCAACGAATGCACCGAAGGTAGCCTTGTTGAAGGAACCATCAAGAATATTGTCAAGGGCGGCTTCATCGTCGATGTCGGCGTGGATGCTTTCCTCCCGGGTTCGCAACTCGACGTTGTACCCATCCGAAATCCCGACGAACACATGGGTAAAACCTACGAATTTCGTATCCTCAAGATTAACCTTGAGCGCAAGAACATTGTTGTTTCCCGCCGCGAACTCATTGAAGAATCCCGCCGTGAATCCCGCCGCAAGATCCTGGCCGAAATTCAGGTTGGCGAGATTCGTTCCGGACAGGTCAAGAATATCACCGACTTCGGTGCATTCGTCGACCTCGATGGCATCGACGGCCTGCTGCACGTCACCGATATGACCTGGGGCCGCATCAACCATCCTTCCGAGGTGCTCAAGGTGGGCGACCAGTTGGACGTGATGATTCTTGACGTAGATCTGGAGAAGGAGCGCATCAGCCTTGGCCTCAAGCAGACCAAGGACAACCCGTGGGAAGATATCGAATCCCGCTTCCCGATCGGAGCGCGTGTGCACGGCAAGGTGGTCAACCTCGCCCCGTACGGTGCATTCGTTGAACTCGAACAGGGTATCGAAGGCCTTGTACACGTTTCCGAAATGTCCTGGACCAAGCGTATCCAGCGTGCGGCCGATGTCCTTGCCCTTGGCGATGAGATCGACGCAGTGGTTCTCGGCGTCAGCGCCGAAGACAAGAAGATTTCCCTAGGTATGCGCCAGGTTGAAGACAATCCATGGGAAGTCGTTGCCGGCAAATATCCGATCGGTTCGCTTGTGCAGGGCAAAGTTCGTAACTTTACCTCCTACGGCGCTTTCGTTGAACTCGAAGAGGGTATTGATGGCATGATCCACGTTTCCGATATGTCCTGGACGCGCAAGGTCAACCATCCGTCCGAAATCCTCCAGAAGGGAGACGAAGTCGAAACGGTTGTTCTTGAAATCGATTCCTCCAGCCAGCGCATCAGTCTCGGCCTCAAGCAGGCCCAAGGCGACCCGTGGGCTGGCATTGTCGATCGCTACCCGATCGGTACCAAGGTCAGCGGCACCGTCACCAAGATATCCTCCTTCGGCGCATTTGTTGAAATTGAGGAAGGGATCGACGGGCTGGTGCATATCAGCCAGATTAGCGATGAGCACGTCGAGCGCATCAAAGATGTCCTCAATGTCGGCGACACCGTCGAGGCGCGCGTCGTGAAGATCGATCCAGTCGAGCACCGCATCGGACTGAGCGTCAAGGCCGCCAAGGTTGACGATGATGAGTTTGAAGTCGAGGAAGGCATGCTCGAAGGCCTTCAGCAGGGTGCTGAACTGGTGAACCTCGCCGGTGCGTTTGACAGTGCCTTTGGCGACCAGCTCGAAGAGTGGCACCCGGGCGACTCCACCAAAACCGAGGCTCCGGCCGAGGAAAAGGAAGAAGTCGCAGAAGCCCCGGAAGTTGAAGAAGCCGCAGAAGTTGCGGAAGAAGAGGCTGAAGAGGAAAAGTCCGAGTAGGCTCTGTTTCTTCGGCTCAAAAAACCTGTCCGTATTCCGGGCAGGTTTTTTTGTGACTTCCCGGCGAATTTATGGCTGAATACGCAACTTGTTATCGCAGATAGGTATGGCTATGAACATTGAAGAACAACTCGACTTCCTCTCGTCCCGCGCAGTTGATTTCATTGCGCGTGACGACCTGAAGAAAAAACTCGAAAAGGCGCAGGCCGAGGGACGCGGACTGCGCATCAAGTACGGTGCCGATCCCTCCGCGCCGGACATCCACCTCGGTCACGTGGTCGGGCTGAACAAGTTGCGTGAGTTCCAGGATGCCGCCCACACCGTGGTATTCATCATCGGCGACTTTACCGGTATGATCGGCGATCCCTCCGGGCGCTCGCAGACCCGCAAGCCGTTGACTAAGGAGCAGGTTGCGGTCAATGCAAAATCTTATCAGGAGCAGATCTTCAAGATCCTTGATCCTGAAAAGACCGAAATCCGCTTCAACTCCGAGTGGTGCGGCAAGATGAAGTTTGATGACGTCATCCGTCTTTCCGCCCACGTCACCGTGGCGCAGATGCTTGCACGTGATGATTTTTCCAAGCGCTATGCCGCCAACCAGCCAATCTCGATCGTCGAATTCCTCTATCCGCTCGTGCAGGCCTACGACTCCGTCATGGTCGAGGCCGACCTCGAACTCGGCGGTACCGACCAGCTCTTCAACTTGCTGCTCGGTCGCGAACTGCAAAAGGTGATGGGGCAGGAACCGCAGTGCGTCATGACGCTTCCGCTGATCGAAGGTCTCGACGGCGTGCATAAAATGAGCAAGAGCCTTAACAACTATGTCGGCGTCGACGAACCCGCGCGCGAAATGTACGGCAAACTCATGAGCGTGCCGGACGAACTGATGTGGAAATATTTTGAATACATCCTCTGCTGGCCGAAGGAGCAAGTGCAGGACATGCACGCCAAAGTCGCCAGCGGCGAGCTGCACCCGCGCGCTGCCAAGGATATGCTTGGGCAGGCGGTTGTCGAACGCTTCATCGGTGAGGAGGAGGCAAAGACCGCTTCGGAGGAGTTTACGCGCATCTTTGCGCAGAAGGAACTTCCGGACGAGATCCCGGAAGTGGTTCTGCCCGCCGAAGAGATCGGCCTGCTCAACCTGATGGTGCAGGCCGGATTGGCGAAGAGTAACGGCGAGGCCCGCCGCCTCGTCAAGCAGGGCGCGGTGAAGATCAACGACGAAAAAATAAGCGACGAGCGCGCGCAAATCGTTCCGGAGGATGGCATGATCATCCGCTCCGGAAAGCGCGGCTTCACGAAGGTAACGATTGAGTCGTGATGAGTGACGATTGAGTCGTGATTTTTCTGGTCACGCCTCACGTTTCACGTCTCACGACAGTAACACGGAGAATTGAACAATGTCTGGACATAGCAAGTGGGCAAACATTAAGCATAAAAAAGGCAAGGCCGATGCCGCGCGCGGCAAGATCTTCAGCAAGATTGCCAAGGAAATCATGGTGGCGGCTTCACAGGGGGGTGGAAACCCGGACGACAACATCACCCTGCGTGCACTGGTTCAGAAGGCCAGGGGTGTCAGTATGCCGAAGGACAATATCGAGCGTGCCATCAAGAAGGGTACGGGCGAACTCGAAGGCGGAAGGCTTGAAGAGGCTTCCTACGAAGGCTACGCCGCCGGCGGCATCGCCGTGGTCGTGAAAGTCCTGACCGACAACAAGAACCGCTCCATCTCGGAAGTGCGCCATGCCTTCACCAAGGCCAACGCCAACATGGCCGACCAGGGCGCGGTGAGCCGCATGTTCCAGCGCAAGGGACAGATCCTGATCGATATGGACAAGACCGACGAGGAGTCCCTGATGGAACTCGCACTTGAGGCCGGCGCGGAGGATCTCAAGACCGAAGGCGAACAGTTCGAGGTCATTACCGACCCCAACGATTTCGCTGCGGTTTCCGATACCATCACCCAGGCGGGTATCGATATGGCTGAGTCGGAAATCACCCTGATTCCGGATGTGGTCACCGAGGTTGCGGATCTGAATCAGGCACACTCCATCATGCGCTTTGTCGATGCACTCGAAGAACTTGACGACGTACAGGATGTCTACACCAATTTTGATATTTCCGACGAAATCGCCGCGCAGCTCGCCGACGAAGAGGAATAGGTTGCCTCGATATCATCGTGACCTGAAGGCTCGCCTTTCCCGGCGTGGTTTTTTGCGGGAAACACTTTCCGTCCCTTCGGTCAGGTGAAGCGTACGTTACACCCGCTCCTAAAATGTATTTACATGCCGGATTAATATCCACGCCTTGGAGGAATCTATGAACACATACGCACGGCAGTTGACCGTATCGCAGTCGCAACCCAGTGAACGGGCGGCCTTCATCCGTAAAACCTATGCGCACCTTGCCGGGGCGGTGCTCACATTTATCGGCCTTGAAATCTACATGGTCAATTCGCCCATCGCGGAGATGTTGCTCAATGTGATGGCCATGCGCTTTGGCTGGCTCTTGATTCTGGGCGGATTCATCATCTTGGGGCGTCTAGCCAGCGGGCTGGCCTCCGGCGGTGCTTCCCCGTCGATGCAGTATGCCGGCCTGAGCCTGTATGTGATTGCCGAGTCGGTTATCTTTGCGCCGATCCTGCTGATCGCCACCCACTTTAGTTCGCCCGATGTACTTCCAACGGCCGGAATTTTGACCCTGTTGCTCTTCGGTGGATTG
>DAOUQA010000008.1 GCA_030625905.1 Kiritimatiellales bacterium
CTGATGGGATCCCGCCGCACAACCAAGGTGATCGACCGTGTCCGCAAGACCGTCACCCACCTGAATGAGCTCACTGCCCTCATCGAGCCCATGCTCGACGATCAGGCCGTCACTGGAGACGAAGCCCGCGCCATGTACAACGACGTGAATCAAACCCGTCTCCAGATTCTACAGACCTGGAGCAAAGGCGATTCCGCCAAGGAACTCGAAGCCCAACTTCCATAGTGGGTTTCGTAAATCAGCAGGGAGGGGGGTATTCACGTACTCCCTTTTTTGCGTGTTTGTGGATGGTTGGTACCAACCAATCGGCTAAAACCAACCAACACACAGGTGTTTAGAAAACTTTTTCCGCCGTACTTTTTAACCCAAAACCTATTTTTAAAGGCAGATCAGGATGAAAGGCGGTAGCTGCGTGTGGGTCCTTGTGTGGGTTTTGGTTGGTGGATTGGTTGGTTTTTAGCCGTCTTTTTCAGTACTTTTTCAAACGGTCACATCAATTTCTTTAAAACACTGCAATTTCACCAAACCCCTAAAAATAAAGGCCAGAACCGAAGTTCTGACCTTTAAAGTTGGTAGCGGGGCTTGGATTGCATGGCCTGCGGCCACCCTGCGGGTCTTTTGCTTTGCAAAATTTGCTTCCGTTCGCAGGCTCACTCCAGAGAACCAAGGTTCAACTCCAGGCCCTTTTATAAAAAAAGCCGACTACCTTTCGGTAATCGGCTGAAGTTGGTAGCGGGGCTTGGATTTGAACCAAGGACCTTCAGGTTATGAGCCTGACGAGCTACCGGGCTGCTCTACCCCGCAGTCATTTCTCGTTAAGAGGTGGGTGAAGGTATCGGATTTCGGTTTTGATGCAAGGGGTATTTCCACTTTTTTCGGTTTATGTCGGAGCACGCTTGTTCCGGTGTTTTGGCGGGATTTGCGCGGGTCGAGGAACTTGACCTTTCGGGAGGGGTCGGGTAGCTTCTGCGTTCATTTTTCAAGGAGATGGACAGATGCCGGACATTCAAATCATGCCCTCGATTTTAGCTACGGACTTTGGTCGCTTGGCGGAGGGTTGCCAGCGGGCGGAAGCGGCGGGTGCGGACCAAATCCATGTGGATGTGATGGACGGTGTTTTTGTGCCGAACATTAGTTTTGGGCCGGATGTGGTGAAGATGTCGTCAGCGGTCGTTAAAATTCCGCAAAATGTGCATCTAATGGTGATTGAGCCGCAGAACTATATCAAGGCGTTTGCGGATGCGGGTTCGGACACGATCCTGATCCATATCGAAGCAAAGTGCGATGTTGAGGAAACGCTGGCGGCCATCCGTGCGCTGGGCAAGCGCGCAGGGATCACGGTCAATCCGGAAACACCGGTGGAGAGCATTTTCAAATGTCTGGAAAACCGTTGGGTGGACGAGGTGTTGGTCATGTCGGTGCATCCGGGGTTTGGCGGCCAGAAATATATTTCGGCGGTGGAGGGAAAGATTTCCACCATTCGCCGTATGGCGGATTGGGTGGATATTTCCATTGATGGCGGCATCGACAACGAAACGGTTGTTTCTGCGGCGGCGGCGGGTGCAAACCTGTTCGTGGCGGGTTCGTATCTCTTCAAGCAGGACAACATGGCGGCGGCGGTTTCCGGTCTTCGGGAAATTGCGCAGGACAACTTTTGCAAAGCTGTATGAACGATCTTTCCTTAATCCGCAACTTTTCGATCATTGCCCACATCGACCACGGGAAATCAACTCTGGCCGATCGTATGCTGGAGCTGACCCAAACGGTGGAGCAGCGCAATATGAAGGAGCAGTTGCTCGATTCGATGGATCTTGAGCGCGAGCGCGGTATTACGATCAAGGCGCATCCGGTGACGATGAAGTACACCGCAAAGGATGGGAAAACCTATACCTTCAATTTGATCGACACTCCCGGCCACGTGGACTTTTCCTACGAGGTTTCCCGTAGCCTGAAGGCCTGCGAGGGCGCGATCCTAGTGGTGGATGCTGCGCAGGGCGTGGAGGCGCAGACGGTTTCAAACACCTATCTGGCCGTCGAAAACGGCCTTGAGATCATGCCGGTACTCAACAAGATTGAAATGCCGAATGCGGATGTGGACGAGGTTTCCCAGCAGATCGAGGATATTTTGGCCATCGAAGCGACCGATGCGCTACAGGTGAGCGCCAAGACGGGGCAGGGCGTCGAGGCCGTGCTCGAAGCGGTGGTGGAACGTTTTCCTTCGCCGGAGCCGGCGAAGGACAAGTCTACCCGCGCGCTGGTCTTCGACTCCAAATACGATGCTTTCCGCGGCGTGGTGATCTACATGCGCCTCTTTAGCGGCACACTCAAGGCAGGTGACCGCGTTCAGGTGATGAGCACCGGCGAGAACTACGAGGTCAAGGAAGTCGGCATTTTCACTCCCGAAATGGAAAAGTGCAAGGTGCTGGGAGAGGGCTCCGTGGGCTATGTGATTGCCAACATCAAGGAGGCCTCCGAAATCCAGATTGGTGACACGCTTACGCTTTCGAAAACACCTGCCAAGGATGCCTTGCCGGGTTTTAAAGAGATTCACCCGATGGTCTTTTCGGGCATCTATCCGGTCGAAACGTCCGACTATGAAAAACTCGGTGCGAGCATGGACAAGTTGCGCCTGAACGATGCGTCGTTTTCATTTCAGGCGGAATCGTCGATTGCGCTGGGCTTTGGGTTCCGTTGCGGGTTCCTCGGCTTGCTACACATGGAAATCATCATGGAGCGCCTGCGCCGCGAGTATAATCTCGATATTATTTCGTCGTACCCGAACGTGGTCTACAGGGTCGTGATGAAGAACGGGGAGGTGAAGGAGATCGACAACCCGATGTACCTGCCCGATCTGAGTAATGTTGAGCATATTGAAGAGCCGATGATTACAACCACGATCATTTGCCCGACGGACTATCTAGGTGAGATGATGAAGCTGATTATGGATCGTCGCGGCGAGATCCGGAAAACGGATTCGATCGATGGTCACCGCGTGATGCTCACCTGCTACATGCCGCTCAACGAAGTGCTGATCGATTTCTACGACAAGCTCAAGACCATCAGTCGGGGCTATGCTTCGATGGACTATGAATATTCCGACTACCAGCCTTCCGAGCTTGTGAAGATGGATGTCATGATTCACGGCGAGGTGGTGGATGCCTTTTCGAGCATACTGCATCGCTCCAAAGCAGAATTCCGTGGGCGGCAGATGTGCAAATCGCTACTCGACGTAATTCCTCGCCAGGCCTTTTCGGTGGCGTTGCAGGCGGCGGTGAACGGCAAGATTATCGCCCGCGAAACCATCCGTGCCTACCGCAAGGACGTGACGGCCAAGTGCTACGGCGGTGATATTTCCCGCAAGCGCAAGTTGCTTGAACGCCAGAAGGAAGGTAAGAAGAAGCTCAAGAAGATCGGCAAGGTGAACATTCCGCAGGAGGCGTTCATTGCTGTTTTGAAAACGAACCAGCAATGAGAATGTCGAATACCGAACAAGGAATGTCGAATTTCGAAGGCGGTGCGGATCGGACTAATCCGACAGATCGGACGGATTGAGAACCCGAAGGAATTCCCATGATTGGAGTTTTAAAGAAACGGAAGTTGCGCAAGCAGTTGAAGGAATATCTGCACGCGGCGCGGCACGCGCGGCACATGCGTGAGGACATTGCCGACCCAAAGGATCTTGAGGCGCTCAGGATCGCCGAGGATGCCGTGCGTGAAATCCGCGAGACGGGCGAGGGCGACGTTGAGAAATCCGTGGAGCGCCTGAGCGCCGCCGCCGACAAGGTCTATCCCTCGGTCAACACGTCGGGGATGCGCGAAAATGTCGAGGTCATTATTGTGGCTCTTGCCGCTGCTATGGCCATCCGAGCCTTTTTCTTCCAGCCTTTCAAGATCCCCACCGGTTCGATGCAGCCGACGCTCAACGGTATCACGATCGAGGCGCAAGCCAGCTCCGGGTTCTTGGATCGCCAGCCGATGAAGTTTGTGAAGTGGTTGCTGACCGGGGAGTCGTACAAAGTGGTTCGGGCAAAGGCTTCGGGAACCATCCAGTCCGCCAAGTCCGGGCGGGATGTAATCATCCTAACGATTGGTGGTGTTGCCCATAAGATTCCGGTTTATATGGTTGATCGGCAGTGGCGGCCAGAGCGGAACCATTACTATAAGAAGGGGGATGCGATCTTTTCTTGCCGAAAAATTGCCGGCGACCATATCCTAGTCAACAAGATGAAGTACAACTTCATGCGGCCGGAACGCGGCGATATCTCCGTGTTTGATACAAAAAACATTGAGCATGAGCAGGTTCGCGCCGACACATTCTACATCAAGCGCATGGTGGGTTTGTCCGGCGAAAAGATTCAGATCCAGAAAGGTCGCATCGTGGCCGATGGCCAAATCATCGACGAGCCAGCGATGTTTGAAAAAATGGCCACCGACCCGGCCTACCACGGCGGGCACGGGAATGCGGGCCGGCTTTCCAGCCCAGAGGCTTTTATCCAGTTGGCGGACGATGAATATTTGATGTGCGGCGACAACACCTTGCCGGGCATGAGCCTCGACGGACGCTTTTTCGGCGGGGTTCGGCGTGATGATTTCCAAGGGCCAGCCATCTTCGTCTATTGGCCCTTCCGCGGGCACTGGGGCATTGTGCGGTAGTGTGCCTCGTTTCCTTGACTGCTCCGGGGGCAGAAAAGAACACTAACGAGGTTGTTGACAGAAATACTTTTTTTTTATTCACTCCCTTGGGTTTTCCGCAGGTTGCGGGAGGATGTACCATGCTACGTTTGCTACGCATTTCGGGAATATTGTTTTTTGCGGTTCTGATCGGTTTTTCGGCCAACCGGTTGAAGGAGCTGTATGAGGTGGGAACCCTCTTTGAACAGTACAACAGCCAACGCAAGGCCGATGTCACCTTGCTTGTTGTCTCTATTTGCGGACTCGCAACCTTGGGGTTCTTCGAGTTTGCTCGTTCACGGCGGAACGTTGAACAGCGCGGGTTTGGCTTTGTATCGATGAAGAAGGAGCCGGAACCTGAGGTGAATGGGCAGAATTCAGCAAGTATTTATGCTGCTCCGGAATCCATTGACGAATGGCAGGGGCGGCAGAAATGCATATCGAAATCCCGCCCTCGCCTGAGCCTTGAAATATCCGGATTGTGGATGAGCCTGTTGCGGGTCTGTTGCGGAGTCCTTCCGGTGGTCTATCTCTACACCTTGGTGAATTATCTGTTTTTCTGGTTGCCCACCGGGGGGGGGAGCCTGGGGTTGTCGATCCTCTTTCCGGTTCTTTTCCTGAGTTCGCTGCTGGCCTCTGTCGGGATTCTGCGCAAAAAAGTGTGGGGCATGAACTTTGGCTATGCCATGGCCATCTTCCATCTGCTTATTTTTCCGATCGGCACGGCCACAGGATTGGTGATGCTGGTTGGACTGATGGGTGCAACATCTGAATTCGCTACCCCCGAGCGTGAACACCGTCGCAAGGCAATCCGCCGGGCGAAACGCCGCCGCAAGGTGAAACGCAGGAAACTGCAATCCACAGCGGTTTAGGCATTTCAGCCGCTGGCATCAACCCATTTCATCATATCCGCTACCGATCTAGATGACCTCATGCGCATATGCGCATATGCGCATGAGGTCACATAAATCGGCATCCAGTTGTATTGATCGACTCGGCGGGGAATTGGGAAAGTTGCGGGCAGTTTCTTTGTTAGAGCATTATTGGAAAACTGTAGCCGGGGTCGGTGACCCCGGATCCGCAGGATCGGTCTCTTCGTGTGAATGGCGGGGTCAACGACCTACAACAAATCCATCGGCCACGATATTTCTTAATGCGCTCTAAATCCACCTGTCGAATCACTTCTGCGCATCGGCGAACTGTTCGAGCACTGCGGTTTCGGGGCTGCGGTCAACGAGACTGAAGAGCACAATCAGGCACACGGACACCGCAAATCCCGGCACGATTTCGTAGAGATCGAAGAGGCCGCCTTCCAGCTGCTTCCACGCTAGCACGGTAGTGCCGCCGCCGATGATGCCGGCGATTGCCCCGTTGCGTGTCATGCGCTTCCAGTAGAGCGACATGAGCACCAGCGGGCCGAACGTCGCCCCAAAACCGGCCCACGCGTAGGCAACGAGATCGAGTACGCTGCTGTCGGGCTTGAGTGCAATCGAGCAGGCAATGGCCGCCACACCGATTACGCTTCCCCGGCTCACCCACATCAGCTCTTTTTCCGATGCATTCGGGCGGATGATGACGCGGTAGAGATCTTCCGTCAGCGCCGATGAAGTGACAAGCAGTTGCGAGTCGGCCGTACTCATGACCGCCGCCAGCACTGCCGCCAGCAGGATTCCCCCAACGATGGGGTGGGCGAGCCGGTCGATGAGAACCATGAAGGTTTTTTCCGCATCGGAATTGGAGAGTGTTTCCGGAAGATAGGCGCGTCCCACCAGCCCGACGAGTACGGCGCACACAAGGCTGATGATCACCCATACCATGGCGATCCTCCGGGCAGGCCCAACCTCCGCCGGGGAGCGGATGGCCATGAAGCGGGCGAGAATGTGGGGCTGGCCGAAATAGCCCAAACCCCAGGCCAGCAGGGAAACGATGGAGAGCAACGGTATCGGGTGGCCATCGATTGTGTTGAACAGGTTCAAGAACCCGCTTCCGGTGGAATTGAGCCTCGAGACGGTTTCGGCAAAGCCGCCCGTGGCCTGGATGGCCAGCAGGGGCACGGTGATGATGGCGAAGAACATGATGATGCCTTGGAAGAAATCCGTCCAGCTGACGGCCATGAATCCACCGAGTGCGGTGTAGGAAATAATCACCACCACCCCGATGAGCAGCGCGCTGTGGTAGGGCAGGCCGAACACCGATTCAAAGAGCTTGGCACCGGCCACGAAGCCGGAGGCGGTGTAGATCAGGAAAAAGACCAGGATGAAAATGGCGGAGAGGGTGCGCAGCAAGCGATTGGTATCGTGGAAGCGGTTGGCGAAATAGTCGGGTAGGGTGATGGCGTTCCCCGCGATTTCGGTATAGCGGCGCAGGCGCCGAGCCACGAACCGCCAGTTGAGGTAGGTTCCGGCCGCCAGCCCAATCGCGATCCAGGAGGCCTCCATGCCCTGAAGGTAGGCATAGCCCGGCAGGCCGAGCAGCAGCCATCCGCTCATGTCCGATGCCTGCGCGCTCATGGCCGCCACCCATTTGTTGAGCTGGCGGTCGCCGATCAGGTAATCCGATAGCGATTCGTTGCGCTTGTAGAAATGCGAGCCGATCGCCAGCATGAAGAGCAGGTAGACGATGAAGGTAATGATGACGCTTAGATTTTCCATGGGATCGTATTGCGTATTTCGTACTACGTATTGCTTGACCAAGAACTGAACTAGGGTAGCTTTTCACACGCAATACGCAATACGCAAAGGAGACCTATGACCAAGCAGACAAAACAGTTTCTCGCCGATCTAATCAATAGCATCAGCCCGTCAGGCTACGAAGCGCCGGTAGCCAAGGTGTGGAAGGCCGAAGCGGAAAAATTCGCATCCAAGGTTTGGACGGATACGCATGGCAACTCGCACGCCATCGTCAATCCCGGCGGTTCGCCGCGCGTCATGCTTGCCGGACACTACGATGAAATCGGCTTCCAGATTTCCTATATCGACGACAAGGGCTTCCTCTGGATCCAGGCGCTGGGTGGCTGGGATCCGCAGATCGCCCAGGGGCAGCGCGTGCAGATCATGACCAAGAAGGGCGTTGTCCGTGGTGTGATCGGCAAGGTGGCCATTCACATGCAGACGCCCGAGCAGCGCAAGAAGGTTTCCGAGGTGAAGGATCTATGGGTCGATATCGGCGCAAAGGACAAGAGGGCTGCCGAAAAGATGGTCGAGATTGGTGACCCGCTGGTGGTGGCCTATGGTTTTGAAGAGCTCGCCAATGGTCTTGCGGTCGGTCGAGCATTCGATGACCGTGCCGGCGCGTTCGTGGTGCTAGAAGCCGCGAAGCAGCTCGCAAAGCTCAGCCCCAACGCCGAGATCCACGCCGTCGCCACGGTGCAGGAAGAGATTGGCCTGCGCGGAGCCACTACCGCCGCCTATGGTATCGATCCCGATATTGGAATCGCCGTTGACGTCACTTTCGCCACCGACCACCCGAACATGGGTGACGCAATAAAGCGCGAAAACCTGATCGAGCTGGGCAAAGGCCCCGTGTTGACGCGCGGCCCGAACATTAATTCAAAACTATTCGACCTGCTGGTGAAAACCGCCAAGACCGAAAAGATTCCAGTGCAGATCAACGCCGAACCGCGCGGTACCGGCACCGATGCCAACGCCATCCAGCTCAACCGCGCCGGGGTGGTTTCCGGGCTTGTCAGCATCCCGCTGCGCTACATGCACAGCCCGTGCGAGCTCATCAGCCTCAAGGATCTGGAGCAGTGCACCAAGCTACTAGCCAAGACCGTTGCCAAGATTACGCCCCGCACCAACTTTGTGCCGTTTTAAAGCGGGCAACGCGAGGGGTTCAAGCGTGGGGTATTGGGGCGGTCAAATGGCAAACGTTGTCCGCAGGGACTCTTCCTCCGAGAAGTACCGGTTGCCGCTTCGCTGCCGGCTTTTCAAGCCAGCCTCACTTCGCAAGCGCGTGTCCTTTCAGGTAAGCGGTCTTTACGCCACGGCCGGGGATTTATACCTGTATGTTTTGGTAAATGGTATGAGAGCGGAACAAGGCCGAGCTTGATCACTCCGCCTGTCCTACTCGATTTTAATCAGGATTGGATGTGGGGTTGCCTGTTGCCGCGCTCTCGGTTTCCATGTCTGATGGGATCCCATATTCTTTGGCGCAGTCCGGGCACATGCCATGGCTGAATTCGGCCTTGGTTTTTTCCTTGAGATAGGTATCGATCTTGGTCCAGCTGCCGTCATCGTCGAGAATACTTTTGCAGACCGCGCACAGGGAATGGATGCCTCCGATTTCCTGCACCTGTGAAAGAGCCTTCTGTAGCTTTTCATTGGCCTCCGTCAGCATGGTCTCCCTGTTGGAAAACCGGTCGATTTTTTTGCTCAAAACCCCCGGCGCAACGGCGGCGAGGACTTCGACTGCAATATAGGCTGGCGAACTAGCAAAAGCCATGAAGCTGGTGGAAACTCCAAACTGGCTGTAGATATAAGATGTGGCGGGCACCAGTAGCAGAGCCGTAAGAAGACCGGTTACGATGCCGTACAGCCACGCCATGTAGCCGATCAGAGCGATCCCCAGGAAGAAGTAGGGTTCTCGGCTAGGCGCAACATAGCGCAAAATCAGGGCATAACCCGCGGTTGCCGCTATCGCCACAATCAATTTGACATATTTGTTCATGGCCTCGCTTTTCTGCGTTTTTCTATCCTTATTAAGGATATTGTCCCGCAGACGCAAGTCCCATGCCAGAATCCATGCCGAACATTAGGTTCATGTTCTGTAAAGCATTTCCCGCTTGCCCTTTCATCAGGTTGTCGATGTGCGAAATCACCCGCAACCGGTTGTTTCGCATATCCACATCCACCGTCAGGTTGCAATAGTTGGTGCCCCGAATGTCGGAGATACTGGTAGGTGTCGAAGCGTCAAGAACCCGTATAAATCTATTATTCTCGTTAAATTCCTTGTAGATCCCGAGAATTTCATCGGCTGTTTGGCCGCTCAGTGTGGCATAGAGGCACGACATGATGCCGCGGCAGGTGGGCACCACCTGCGCGGTGAAAGTGACCTGTAGGTCTTCGTCGCCAAGGGCGCCGAGTTCCTGTTCGATCTCAACCATATGCTGGTGGCCTGCCAGCTTGTAGGCGTTCATGTTGTCGTAGCGGTTGGGATAGTGAAAAGCGGCGGCGGGCTTCTTCCCTGCTCCGGAGACGCCTGTCTTGCAGTCGCAAATGATGCTCTTTATATCGATGATGCCCGCGGCAACGGCCGGTGCCAGGCCGAGAATGCAGCTCGCGGCAAAACAGCCGGGATTGCCCACGAGCATCTGCGTATCGTCAATCTCATGGAGTTCCGACAGGCCATAGACCGTTTCCGTAAGCAGGGCGGGGGATTTATGCACGGGATCAAGGCCGATGAAGTTGGCGTATTCGGCATACTGTTCCGGCGTGCCGAAACGGAAGTCGCCGCTGTAGTCGATCACTTTGGCTCCGCGCTCAAGCTCTTCGCCCGCTGTTTGCATGCCGACTCCGTCCGGCGTGGAAAAGAAAACCACGTCGTATTGCTCCTTCGCCTTTGGATCGTCGGGCGAAACAATAACCTCGTCGCAGAATCCCCGCAGGTGCGGAAAGACATCGCTCATTTTTCGGCCGATATCCGACAGATCCACCATGCAGCCAATTTCCGCTTCCGGATGCCTCAGTAGCAGTTCCGTGATTCCGGCGCCGCCATATCCACCCGCACCAATAATTTTTGCTTTGATCATGATTTTCTCCTAAAAAATGTGGAGGGAAATTAAACTACCCCATCCGGCGAATCGACCCTAAACTGGCGGAATATTGGTCTTCCCGGCTTGTGTCATGGAAAGGGATCATGGCGCAGGATTTCCATCCTGCGCCGATGGAGAGACCGGCTTCTGTGGTGAGGAAATTCCGTGTTTACTTTGAAGGATTCGCTCCTGCCGGTCGCGCAGGATTTCCTTGTTGGTCCAGACCCCGTAGGGGTCGCGATAGGGCAGGCCGCGGGTGGTTTCGCGGATCAGTTTAATTTCGTGGTCGGGCAGGGGGCTCCCGATATCCTCTTCCCGCATGGCGGCGATGGTGCCGCCGCGCTGTCGTCCGGCCGGATTGGTTTCGCCGATGAAGAAGCCAGCTTCCATTAGTCCCGCGCGCACGGGGATGGCGGCACAGTAGGTCAGTAGTACGGCATCGGCTTTCATAACGGCCTTGAGCTTGCGAAAAAAATCAATCGTCCACAGCTCGCTGTTGCGCTGCGTGGAAAAGGCGTCGAGGAAGACGAGGTCAAAAGCATTGGGTTCGAGTTTTGTGATGGTGTAGCGCGCATCGCCCCAATGCATTTCGATTGATGCGTGATCCGTGATCCGCCTTTGGCTATGGCGCGTCAAGTTGCTTGATTCGCACTGGTCATGGAGCTTGGCCAGTGTACTTTTCCAGTCAAAGGCATCTGTTTCCAGGGTCTGGATGTTTTTGGCGGCCATGCCCACGACGCGCCGATCCATTTCTAAAGCGGTAACTTTTAATTCCCTAGTGCCTAGGGCCTTGTGCCTAGGGCCTCTCACGGCAATATTCATCGCCGCGAGGCTATTGTACCCCAGTCCAAAGCAGACATCCAATAATTGGACATCGCCCTTGGTTAACCGTTCCTTAAGCTTTCCCGGAACGACGTATTTTTCTTCCGCTTCCATCCGCGCCCCGGCAGGCGTGTGGTAGTGTTCCTTGTAGTCCTCGTTCCAGAAGGTGATGGAATTGTCGCCGGTGGTGACGGAATGAATGGAGGGTTGGATTATTGGATTGGTGGATCGTGCTGTATCCAACACTCCATTCATCCCCTTATCCATTAATCCTCCCCAAAGATCCCCCTGCCGCCACTCCCGGAAAATCATCTGCTGCACGACATAGTCGCGGAACTGACCCTTGGCCATGTGCCATTTCGGGGCAATGAGTTCTTCGGCGAGCGTATCGGTGGTCAAGCGCATGATCGGAATACCGGGCGGCATGCGCCGGATAAAGTCCATCAGGTGCTCGGCAAAGTCATGTTCCATTAGGGGACGAATATTTATTTCATTAGCCGCGCAAGAGTGCAGAGAACTCAAAGATTCTGATCCTTCTGGTTTTTGTGTTCCTTGCGTTCTTTTGCGGCTAATAAGAGCTTTGTATTCCCCGGCGAGGGCGGTGTCTTTTTCGATGTGCAGGTTATGGATTTTGATTGCATCGATGGGCAGGGTGGCGAGGGTATCGGCGGTCTGCTGGAAATCCTCGGCGGTTTCACCGGGCAGGCCGAGGATGACATGCACGGCGACCTTGATGTCGAGTTCGTGTAGTTTTTTGATTGCGGTTTCGCTCGCCGCCCAGTCGTGGCCGCGGTTGATGCGTTCCAGCGTCCGGTCATGCACGGTCTGGACGCCCAGCTCGACCCATGTTTCGGTCTGTTTGTTCAGTTCCGTAAGAAAAGCATAGGCCTGCGGGGTCAGGCCGTCAGGGCGGGTGCCGAAACTGGCGGCGGCAAAGTCGAAGGCGTTGAGCAGGTCGAGATAGAGCTTCTGTTGGTCGTCGCCAAAGGTGGCGGAGAAGGCCTGAATGTAAGCCATGTATTTCTTCGCCCTGTAGCGGTCGCGCGCAAAGCGGATCGCTTCGGCCATCTGCTCCTCAACCGTTTCTTTGCCAAGGGTTTGCACGGCACGCGCGCCGCGCTCGTTGCAGAACGTACAGCCGCCGGAGCCGCCGGGCTCACGGTTTGGGCAGCCGAGGCCAAAGTCGATCGGAACACGAAAGAGCGGCTCGCCATAGCGCTCCTTCATGTAGTCCTTGTACTGGAGATAGGGTTTGTCCATAGCAAGGCAGGCTGGAAGCCTGCGGCACGTATCGCCGCCATCTTGGCGGCTCATCGGTTGAAGAGCAGCCGCTGCCCGCGGACGGTGTCGTTGACTTGTCCATCCATGCAGGCGAGTTTCCCGTTGACGAGGGTGGCGGCGATGGAGGATTTAAAGGTGGTTCCTTCAAAGGGCGACCAAGCGCATTTGTATTCGATGTTTTCCTTGGAAACGGTGTGTGGTGTTTCCGTGTCGATCAGGACGAGGTCGGCCCAATAGCCCTCACGGATGAATCCGCGTCCCAGGGTTTTGAAAATCCGTGCGGGATTGTGTGCGGTCTTTTCGGCGACGGTTTCCACGGGCAGAAATTCGAGCAGGGAGACGAGCGCGCTTTGGATGACGGGCAGACCGGAGGGGGCGGAGCCATAGGGTTTTTGTTTCTCTTCCCAAAGATGCGGCGCATGGTCGGTGCCGACGGTATCAATCACATTATTGATCAGAGCCTTCCGGAGAGCGGCACGGTCGGCGGCGGTTTTGATGGCGGGGTTGCATTTAATCAGTGCGCCCTTGGTTTCGTAGTCGTCGGCGGAGAACCAGAGGTGATGCGGGCAGGCTTCGACGGTGATTTTCTTGCTTTCAGCCGAACCCGGTTTGAACAGTTCCAGCTCCCTGGCAGTGGTGAGGTGCAGTACGTGCATCTGGGCAGCGTGCTTTGTGGCGAGTTCGACGGCGAGGGCGGTGGATTGATAGCAGGCCTCCTCGGAGCGGATGTTGGGATGTTCTGAAAAGGGGATGTTTTCGCCAAACTTTTCACGCGCGGCCTGTTCGTTTTTCCGGATGGTGTTGGTGTCCTCGCAATGCACGGAAACCGGGACCTCCACCTTGCCGAAGATTTCCTCCAGGGCTTGGAAACGATCAACGAGCAGGTTGCCGGTGGAGGCACCCATGAAGAGCTTTACGCCGCAGACGGTTTTTGGATCCATTGCCAGCAGCTCGCCGAGGTTGTGGTTGGAGGCGCCGAGGTGGAAGGAATAGTTGGTGACGCACTTGGTGGCAGCAAGAGCAAATTTCTGCTCGAGGATTTCGTTGGTGACGGCGGCAGGGCTGGTATTGGGCATCTCCATGATGGAGGTGACGCCGCCGGCAACGGCCGCGCGTGTTTCGGAATGCAGGTCGGCCTTCTGCTCCAGCCCCGGTTCGCGGCAGTGGACGTGGCAGTCGATCATGCCGGGCAGGAGCGCCTTACCCTGAGCATCGATGACCGTGTCGGCCGGTTGGTTGGTCAGGCTGGAACTGATCTTCTCGATCCGCCCGTTCTTGATGAACACATCGGCGGGTCGGGAGGAACCCTCGTTTACGAGATTGGCGTTGGCAATCAGTATCGTTTGCATGCGGGCAGACTATGCAAACGGCAGGTGTGATGCAAGCAGGGCAGAATCATTTGTAGCTCAGTCCTAATTGGAAAATGGTTCTGCCACTAAATGATTCTGCCTATATCCCGTTTTTGTCAGCACAGGATGGTTAGCGCGATCCAGGGCACCAGCACGAAGACAATGAAGGCGATCTTGTAAAAGCCGAGGTAGCCGTACAGGAAAGCGTTGATTGTTTCCGGGGCGAGGCCAAATATTTTGCCATGGACGCGCTGGATGAGTCCCTTTGCTGTCATACACATAATGGCTGAAACCATGAACATTCCGAAGTTGATCAGCGTCATCCATCCGAAGAATCCCTTAAGTAATACCATATCCATAAGTGCCTCCTTGTTTTGTGTGTGTTCCAGAAAATCTGCCGAAGTCCCATGGGATGTCAAGACCATATTCCGGGGCTGGAAACTTGGGTAAAAGTGGAATAAAAGGCTTGTGCGCAAGGCCGCTTCTGCTAGGTTGGTTGTGAATTAAGACTAAATAGGTCTAATATTTCGGAGACGTAGGATGCTAAGGATTACAAAAATCACGGATTACGGCTTTGTCCTGCTGGCCTACATGGCGAGCCATGATCAGGATCTTCTTCACAATGCCAAGGATCTTTCGGCCACCAGCGGCCTCGCGCTTCCAACCGTAAGCAAGGTGCTGAAAATTTTGACGCAGGGCAAGATCCTGAAATCCCATCAAGGTAGCAAGGGCGGCTATTCCCTGTCACGGCCGGCTGGCGAAATAACGGCGCTCGAGATCCTTGAAGCAGTCGAAGGGCCGGTGGCCATTACCGACTGTTCCAGTATCAAAGGCTGTGAACGCAACTGCCAGGTGAGTCCCAGTTGGCAAAAGGTCAACGGCACCGTTATTCGGTCGCTCAAGGAACTGACGCTAGTCGACATGGCTAGAGGGTAGGCCTTTCCATCTAGCATTGTCCGCATGGCTGGGGGGTTTAAATAGTACCATACATAGCTATATAAAAACGAGGATGTCGTCCGGGAGATTTCCCGGCGCAAGGACGAGCCGGAATGGTTGACCGAGTGGTGGGTGAAGGCCTACCACCACTGGACAACGTTGGAGCATCCTGAACGGGTAAGGAAATATCTCAGTTCGAACGCACGCTGCTGATTGCCGATGAAGGCGCATATGTCAGCTATCTCGAAGGCTGCACCGCGCCGCAGCGAGATGAAAACCAATTGCATACCGCCCTGAAAAAACTGCAGGGCGGAATTACGACGGAATAAAGACAGCAAATAATTCTAATGCGTAATTGATGCCAGTTTCAATCTCATAAGAACAATCACGCCCTCAACCACCATCCAGATTTGGAGCAGGGTAATGACCGCACCGATGCTGAACAGGAGCCATTCGCCTTTGGCTTGGAAGCTTGCGAGGTTGATCTTCATGGCCCAGCCGGTCATGGCGATCATGAAGACCATGGGGATGGCGGTGTAGATGGCCGGGATTTTCTTGCGGGCGAGCCAAACGGTGATGACGAGCAGGGCGAGGCCGGCAAGGAGCTGGTTGACGGCGCCGAAGAGCGGCCACAGCGCAAGTGCGCCCTTTCCACCGCCGCCGGAAAAGGCCAGCAGCAGGGCGGTGAATACGGCGATGAAGGTGGCGGGATGCTTCTTTCCAAGGGTCGGAACCTTGCAGCTCTCGGCGATCTCGGCGACGATGTAGCGCTGGATGCGTGTGGCGGTGTCGAGCGTGGTGGCGGCGAACGAGGCCACGAAAACGCCCATAAGGGTTACGACCACCTTGTGCGGCAGGCCGAGTCCCGCCACCATGTTTCCGGAGCCGGTCACAAACGCCGCGATCTTGGCACCGAGCCCGTGGGCCGTCTGCCAGTTGGCATACTGCTGGTTAAAGGCGTCCACGCCGTGGAAAAGGATGCCGTCCTTTTCCAGCCCAAGCCCGATGCCCGCGCCGCAGGCGATGATGACGATGACGGCCAGCAGACCCTCCATCAGCATGCCGCCGTAGCTGATGCCTTGGGCGCTGCTCTCCTTGTCGCACTGCTTCGACGAGGTTCCCGAGGAGACCAGGCAGTGGAAGCCGGAGATGGCGCCGCAGGCGATGGTGATGAAGAGGATTGGAAAGATGGGGGGCGCACCCGCCGGATGCCAGTTGGTAGCCGGGGCAACCATCGGCGGGTGGGTGACGGCAATGCCCAGCAGCAGGAGCACCATCGCGACCCCGAGCTGAAAGGCGTTGATATAGTCGCGCGGCTGCAGCAGCACGGTCACCGGCAGAGTCGAGGCGACGTAGGCGTAGATCAGCAACAGGATCACCCAGCCCCCGACCGGAGAGAGGTTTCCAATGGCTGGAAGCACCACCGGGACATAGGCTCCGAACACAATCGTGGCATACATCAGAACCGTGGCGGCGATTCCATATTTAATGTGGGATTTCCCTTTGTGATAGACCATGTAGCCCAGCCAGATGGCAATCGCCGACTGGAGCCAGACCGGGATGACCGATTCCGGGAAAAAGCTGAAGACCGATGCAATCACCACTCCGAAGATGGCCACCACGATCCACAGCGCGAAGAAAATGATCAGCATGAAGAGCACCCGTGCGCGCGGGCCGATGATGTCGCCGGCCAGATCGCCGATGGTGCGGCCGTCGTTCCGCAGCGAGATAACCATCGACCCAAAGTCGTGCACCGCCCCCATGAAGATGGAGCCGAGCACCACCCAGATAAGTGCGGGAACCCATCCCCAGATGATGGCGATGGCCGGGCCGACGATCGGCCCGGTGCCGGCGATGGAGGCAAAGTGGTGGCCGAAGAGCACTCCCTTCTTTGTCGGGACAAAATCGACCCCGTCGTAGTGCATCTCGCTGGGGCATTTCGCCTTCGGATCGATCCGGAAGATCTTCCTGGCCAGAAAGCGCCCATAGGTGTGGTAGGCAATGATATAGAGAACCGCTGCGATTGCTGCGATGAGTAGTGAATTCATATTTGCCCTTTCCTTTTTCCCGCGGAGCAGTTGGACTGTTGACTCCGGACGTGTTTACCAAAGCCGGGGATCAAGACCAAAGGAAAAAGGGTTGGATAGCCATTTGTTCCGCAGCCTGAATCGTGTGCGATATATTGGATGCGGATTTAGCGACCTGTTCCCGGAAGGTTTGTTTCCGACCCTTTGGAATCGTGGCGGAGCGGGACCGTGCACTCGAAACGGGTTTGCCCTTCGATGGTGGCTTCGAACGTGGTTGTTGCATGGATGGAATCGGCGCGTTGCTGGATTAGCTTCATGCCGAGGCCTTCGCTTGGCGTGCTTGGCAACGGGTTTCCGTTGTTAACGACTTCGAGCGTGCAGGTTTCTTCGGCCAGCTTGAGCGAAAGAGCAACGTGCGTTGCCTTTCCGTGGCGCAAGGCGTTGGTTACCACCTCGTGCGCGATGCGGTAGATGTTCAAGGAGGTTTTTTCCGGAATTTTACCGAGGGGGTCGCCGAGAGAGATTGTGAAGTCGGTATTGGTGGTTTCCGTGAAGTATGCGCACATCTCGTGCAAAGCCTGTTTGATTCCAGACTCCATGATTCTTTGCGGGGAAAGCCTCCTTGTTATGTGTTTGACCTGTTCCATGTTTTCCTTGGCAATCTGCACCAGCTTGATGGCGGCATCGGCTTGCGGCGCATTTCCATAGACGAGAAAGTTCCTCAAGGCCTCGCTGTGATAGAACAATCCGGTTTGCTGGTAGGCAACGATATTGCAAAGCGTTTCCGACATTCTCGAGCGCTCGGCTTCGGATTGGGTTACCATGTATTTGGTGATTTCCTCCAGGTTTTCATTTCTTTGCCGAATTTGCTCTTTCAAGCTGGCGGCCAATTCGAGGCATTTTTTGCGATTGTTTTTCATCATGGCAATGACAAACACGGCAATCAATTGGGTGGCTATTCCGCCGGGTTCCAGCGCAACACGCCAACCTTGCAGGCTATCGAGGTTGTACATCATCACCAGCACATTATACGGCTGGGAGAGAATTGAAGTCAGCACACCGGTCTTGTAGCCATAGAGCCAGGTGGCGAAGCCGCAAAGCAGGATGCTGGGCAGCATTACCGAAACACCGCAATAGGGATGGCCGGCGACGGTGAATACCATGTAGGCCAGCCATGCGGTTGCAAGGAATGCAAACCGGCGCCGTTCCAGCACCTCTTTCCCAAGTGTTGCCATGCCGCCAGCCTGGATCATCCGGCCCCCTTCCCAAAGTCCGCCGAGCATTTCATCCGGAAGCCGCTTTTCGCCAAGGCGACGCAGGTCTGCTTCCCGCCAATGGCCTTGATCCGGAATTTCATCACCTCGGAAATTAGATCGGGGGAACAGAAGGCTTGCTGGGGAATCCTTCCTTTGATTCTGGTTCGGCAGTTGCTTTTTCCAGTGATCAATTTGATATCCATGCTCGTTGCCTTGTGCTTGTAGATGGCCTGGCATACGGCCTCGTGCGTAATTCGGTATAGGTGTTGTGCTGTCGGGATGGGAATATCCGTACTGTTTCCACGGCAGTTCAGTTTAATTTTCGCGGACGAAACATCGTTGAAATACGCGACCATTTCGTCCAGGGCGGTTTCAAGGTTTGTTTCCGTAAACTGGATCGGGAGCAAGGAGCGGGAAAGCTGCCGGACGGTTTGGATATTGTTCTGGACCCGCCGCGTCATCCATTCCGCCAAATCGGCCTCCACCCGCCCCGCCTCCCTCAGCCTTAGGCTGAGGGCTTCGCTGTGCAGCAGCATGCACGTAAGGTATTGCCCAACGCCATCGTGCAGGTCTTGACCGATTCGGATGCGCTCCTGTTCATCGTTTTCGATGAGTTGTTGTGCAAGTTTGTCCAGCTCGGCGGTGGCTTCGTCGACACGGGAGGCGAGGGTGTTCCTAAGTCTGTTCAGCTTGTCTTGCGACTCCCGCATTGAACCGGCCGCCACCACGGCAATCATGGCTATGATGATCCCAACGGGGTTGTAGGTCGGAAGGATATCGCAGGGCTCGCCGGACACCAGGTAGAGGATCGCCGTGTTGAGCAGCACAACCGGAATAATTGAAAAAAGGCCGATACGTATCCCGTAGAACCATCCGCAAAGTCCGGTCAAGGCAATGGAGGAGATTACGATGGAGGCGTGCAGCTTGTCGAAGGTTGCAATGAAGGCCACCGCGTAGACGGAGACTATCAGCGCCAGAAAAATATGTTTATTGAATACCACTTCAAAACCATATCAAAGCGGGAAGTGTCCACAATCTCTTTCTCGCCAATTGCACTTGCTGGGATATTACATTATGCGCATATGCGCATAAGGTAAGTATTGAATTTCCCTGGCCAACAAGAACAAAGAGGGCGGTTTTTCCTTCTTCTTTTGCGGTTGCGGATGAATACGGTTGCGGCGGTAGAGACGTTTATCTAAAGTGCGCGGATTATGAAAAAGACGACGTTGCACGCACAACACATTGAACTCGGTGCTCGCATGGGCGAATTCGGTGGATGGGACATGCCGATTCAATATGCGGGCATTCTCCAAGAACACGAACACACCCGCACCAAGACCTCCATTTTCGACATCTGCCATATGGGTGAGTTCGAGCTTTCCGGCACCACCGCCCTCAAGGATTTGGAAAAACTGCTCACCTGCAATGTCCAGTCGCTGGAAATCGGGCAGGTGCGCTACGGTTTCATGCTCAACGACGATGGCGGAACTATCGACGATCTGACCTGCTACCGCCTCGGTTCGGATCGCTACATGCTTGTCGTCAACGCCGGAACGGCCGAGAAGGACGCGGAATGGATAAAAAACGGCATTTCCCCCGGCACGCAATTTGTTGATTTATCTCCTTCCATGGCCAAGCTCGACATCCAGGGACCGAAGTCCCGCGAGATTCTCGAAAATATTTTTGGAGGCAAACTTCCAGACCTTGGCTATTTCCGTTGCGCGGAATTTCCGGTGCTGGAAACCTCCTGCCTTCTCAGTCGTACTGGCTACACCGGCGAGTGGGGCTATGAAATCTATCTGCCCGTTGAAACGGCCGCGCTGTTCTGGGACAGGATACTGGAGCACGATTTATGTGAACCCGGTGGACTTGGTGCGCGCGATACCCTCCGGTTGGAAATGGGCTATTCGCTCTACGGTCACGAACTCTCCGAAGCCCGCACGCCCGTCGCCACTTCGCGCGGTGCGTTTATCGATATGAAGAAGGATTTTATCGGCAAGCAAAACGTCGCGGCCGATCTTGACGATCCAGAGGAACTGCTCGTTGCCCTCAAGTTTGGTTCCAAGCGCGCCGCCCGCGCGCACGACAAGGTTTATGGTGACGGTATTGAAATCGGCGAAGTCACCAGTGGCTCCCTCGCTCCCAGTCTCGGTATCGCCGTGGCCATGGCCTTTGTCGAGCCCGAATTCGCCGAACTGGGCCGGGAGCTACAGGTCGAAATCCGTGGCAAGCCATTCCCCGCCGAAGTGGTCGACCTCCCTTTTTATAAAGACGGCACCGCCCGGGAAATTTGACAGAATGATTATGGATAGAATAATTACCGCAGAACTGAAAATCATTCTGTAAACCAATGCGCAGTACGAAATAAGCAATAGGGCTGAATATGAAAAAGATACCGTTTTGCGCGACGAGCGAGCAGGATCGGGAGGCCATGTTCCAGACCTTGGG